>CAJMQQ010000036.1 GCA_905215625.1 uncultured bacterium | reverse complement strand
TAAACCACGGCAGAATAAACACCAGGCCCAGATTGTTTGACAGCCATTTTTTAAAACCCTTGTTGGTGGACATACTCGTTTTCCTCCTTTGCTGAATTTTCACTTCTTATAAATTATTAATTTTTCATCAAATCCTGCCCTATTTTTTCATACTTTTCTTGCAAAAGCACTTTTAACTGGCAGCCTTTTAAAATTGCTTTGCCAAAAAGCATCTCTGCTTTTTTATCCAAATTTTCTCTACTGCCTTCTTTAAAAAAGCCATTTTTTCTTAATTGAAGCATCGTTTCTCTCATCAAATCCGCCAGATAACGGTAATGTTCATAAATCTCCATGGAAGTTACTTCCAGAGTATCTGCACAGGCGCTCAAAAAATAAGCTAGTTCCAGGCTTTCTTCTTTATTTCCCTGACATGCCCCTTGGATCATCCGATCATAATCTTTTTCTTTAACTTTCTGGAACTGTCGTATAATTTCCTGATAACCTTCTTTTTTTCCATATTGCGTTTCGCAAAACATTCGAAAGGGGAGGTTTTCGGCCAGTGAAATACTGTCCTCTGCCTCCCCCAGTTTCCGACTCTCAGCCAGTAATTCCTGCACGTTTTCCAGCCTCTTATCAGCTCTAATTTTTTCTAATATCCCTTCATACTCCTGCGGTGTCAGATATCTGCCATTCATGCTTTTCTTCTCCTTCCCAACTGTCAATTCCAGCTGCTGTCCATTTTGCTCCTTCCTGCCCCTGAACAGCAACATTTTTGGTAATTAAATGTTTTGCATTGCAGATAAATATTCCGGTTTTTGTCTGTTTCTCTACTCCAGCCATCATCGCAGGAAAAGCGGGCGTTGGATTTTCTGCATAATCAATGTTGATATTTTCCATTACAATTTCTTCAATTTTAGCTTCTGGAAGTCCGTAGATAAACGCACCGCACACATGACAATTATGAGCCTCAATATTTCGAAATGCTAATTTTTTAATAAACGGTGTCCTATCGTCTATTGGAAGCGGCTTTTTAGATGCTACATACTCTGTATGCCCATCTGGATCGCAATCCCAATAAAATGAATTAATTACAAAAGGACTAAGCACCTGATCCATATCAATGTCTTCAAATACAATATCATCAATTATAGCATCATTTCCGCGCCCTCTTCGTGTCTTAATCCGCAGTCCTCTATCTGTATTAATAAACAAACAGTCTTTTACCCTCACATGTTTAATCCCTGCTGCCATTTCACTTCCCAAAGTAACAGAACCATGCCCATCCTTCATACAGCAATGGCGAATTTCAATATTTTCGCAAGGACGTTTATAGGTTTTTCCCATATACATTTTTCCAGATTTTAATGCAATACAGTCGTCACCTACAGAAAAATGCACACCAACTATCTCCACATTTTTGCAGGACTCTGGATCTATGCCATCTGTATTAGGAGAAATCTTGGGATTGTGTATGTTCAGTTGAATAACGCGCAAATTTTCCGAAAAATATGGATGAATATTCCATGCTGGACTATTATCTGTGGTAAATTGATGAAGAGTAATTCGTTTACAATGGTTTAAAAAAATCATTCGCGGACGGTACGCTCCAATGATAGTGCGAAAACTATGCCACCAATTCTCATATCCAGCACAGCCGTCTATTTTTCCTTTTCCAGTAATTACCACATCTGTTACATCAACACCTGTGATAATTGATGAAAACATATCCAAAGGATTTCCTTCCCAAGTTCCCAGATTATATTCCTGCTCTTCGTCCCATGACTGTATCATCCCTGGCAGAACTGCAAATTTATTTCTATCAGTAAAAGCAGATAAAACAGAACCTTCCCCCAGTTCTAAAGTAATGTGGCTCTTTAAAAACAGAGAGCTTACTTTATAGACCCCTTCTGGTACTAAAATGCGGCTATCTTTTGGGCAGCAGCTGATTGCGGCCTGAATTGCTAAGGTATCGTCATTCTCTCCATTACCTTTTGCTCCAAAGTCACGCACATTTAATGTTACATACTCAAAGTCGGTTCGGAGCCTTTTCGGCTCCGAATCCCCTTCTTGATTTCTTATGATTATTTCATATTCTGTATCCGGTTCCAACCCATCAATGGTTTCAACTACACGATTGCTATTCATCCAATATTTTCCATTTACCCATACAATATAAGGGGCCTTTGTAGTAAACTTTCCCTGATTTTCTAATTCAATTACAAACTTTCTGGATGTCTGAAAAATCACATGAAATTTAATCATTTATTTTTCTCCTGAACTTCATTTACACCTTCAATTAAAATTTCTGCTAATTCCATTGGATCTGTATTTTCGTAGCTCATTTCTTCAAAGACTTCAAAATACAATCCTGTTTTGTCTTTTAATTTTACATCTTCAAAATAAGGATCCAATGCAAATCCAGCATTTTCCATAGCTGCCTGGTTACTAGTAAATGTTAAATCATTCAACATTCCTTCTTCTTCCAAAATTGTTTTAGCAGCTTCGTTAGACACAATTCCTCTTTCAGCTCCTAAAACCTTTACTGCTTCCGGATCCTGAAGTAAAAACTGAATTAAAAGAGCTGCTTCTTCTGGGTGTTCACACGTATCGCTCATTGCATATGCCATAGAAATTTTAGCAGTTCCAGCTTTCGTATCGCCATAATCATAAGGATAACCGCCCATAACCATTTCCTGTCCTTCATCTAAAGCATTCGCGAATTTTGCCTGAGAAGAATCCCACTCATAGAATCCAGCATACTTTCCGTTCATCCAGTTTACGTTTTTATCCATCGTATCTGCACCATCACTAGTTAATTTTTGCTGACTCGGGAATACATGGTTATCTTCCAGCATACGGATAAATGCGATTCCATCTGCGACCTCTTCCTGGTTAAAATTTACCTGATGATCTGCAATCCATGGCTTATCATACTTCTGCTGCAGATAATAAACCATAATCAGCATCTGCTCATAAGGAGTAAGTGCCATCGGATAATAATCTTCTCCCAGTTTTTCCTGGAACACATGTCCCGCTTCGATCATATCTGCAAAAGAATCTGGAATCTCAAGTCCTGCTTTATCAAAGGTCGTCTTATTCCAATAAAATACTTTTCCCGTAGTGGAAATCGGAATTCCCTGAAGTTTACCATCAATACTCATTTCCTCCAACAGATTTTCTGGATACTGGCTTAAATCAATAATATCCTTATATTGATTTAAATCAGTAAAACCAGCTCCATCTGCTGAAAATTCATAAATCCAGTTCCAGTTAATCTGCATAACATCTGGCTCTGTATCCCCTGCCATCTGTACGGAAAGCTGCTCTAACCAGCCACCCCATGCGCCATATTGCGGTTCTACTTTAATATTCGGATATTTCTCTTCAAAAAGTTTCAATGCCTCTAATGTAGCCTCATGGCGACTGTCTCCTCCCCACCAGCTGACTGTCAGTGTAACTGGTCCATCTTCTGTGCTTTCTGTGGACTGTTTGCTTTCTGCACTGTCCTTCTCAGAGTTTCCTGTCGTTTCGGCAGAAGCTGCTGAAGTATCTGCTGGCTTTTCTCCGCCTCCACATGCAGTAAGTGAAGCTGCCATCGCTGCGCTTAAAACCAATGCCAATGTTCGTTTCCCCATTTTTCTCATCATTTTCGTTTCCTCTCCTTTTTATATTTCTTCTGCTCCTTTTCTTTCCAGATTCCCTTTATTTGTCCATTCTTACTGCCAATCAGCTAAAAGTGCCTCAGTAAGAGCCATCATGGTAAGAGACTGTCCGTAAGCCATTGGAGCTATTAAAATATTTTTATAATGTTCTTTGTCTTTTCCTACAGGAGTACCCGCTGATACCTTCATAACCGTTCCATCTTTTCTTATATTATGAAGAATTCCCTTTAAGGCTCTTTGAACAGTATCTTTATATTTTTCCTCCAAGATTCCCATTCGAATTCCTTTTAAAAGACCATAGGTAATTGCTGATGAACCTGAGGTTTCTTCATAACTGGATGGATCATCTAAAACTGTATGCCACAGTCCCTGCTCTGATTGCAGCTTTCTTAATGCTTCTGCCTGAGCCTTAAATGTATCTAATAAAATTTCTTTTACTGCCTCCGGCAGATTATCCCCCATTATTTCTATAAAATCCAGTACCGACGCTGTGTACCAGCTATTTCCCCTGCACCAGAATACATTTCCAAAGTTACTCCTGTCAGAAAAATTCCAAGCATGATAAAACAAACCGCATTTTTTCTCATACAGATATTTTATCATCATTAAATATTGATGGACTGCTTCTTCCAAATACATCTGGTTTCCAGTATAGACTCCCCACTTTGCCAAAAATAGCACTGTCATAAACAATGTGTCTATCCACATCTGGTTTTCATTCATATTAAGTGTTCCCTTGGAAGCATCTTTTGTTGTTGTATGCTGAAATCCTCCCTCTTCTGTTCGCGGAAGTTCTTCCATAATCCATTTTGCCCAGCTGCTGCACAATTTTTCATACTCTGGGTTTTTGTCTGCTAACTCCGCTAATGTTAAGCAGGGGCATGTCGTATTAATGTTCTTTCTGGGAGTTCCCTCTTTTAAATGTTCGGAAAACCAATTATCCAAATAATTTAATACGGATGGATCTTTCTGATTATCAAACCGCTTCCACATACCGTATAAGCCTACTCCCTGTGGCCAATCCCAGGGAGTCATTCCAAAATCCCTTGGAAATGCTCCAATAATTTGATTGGTCTCCTTCTGCCTTTTCAGCATTTCTTCCTCGCCCTCAGGTCTTTGGAGATTGATTAGGCGATTTGTCACCATGTCTAACATCTTTGCTATTTCTGCCTTATCCATATCTGCCTCCTTGATCCCATATTTAAAATGCTACAGTCGGGTTCCTTTTTTAACTTCAACTAGATTTGTTCCTTCTTTATTTAATTCTACGCCAAATCCAGGAGCATCCCCTACTTTCAATCGGCCATTTACCGGCATTGGTTCGTCTTTTATAAGAGGATAATATTGAGAAATTACCTGTTCTGCCTTTGGACTCATCATCAAACATTCAGTAAATGGACTATTCAATTTCGTTGTTACATAATGATGACTATAAATACCACTTCCATGAGGTACTACCATTTTTCCATAACTATCTGCCAGATTTCCAATTTTAATCAGCTCTGTCATTCCACCGCACCATCCTACATCTGGCTGTATCAAGTCTAGATCGCACATTTCAAGAAGCATCCGAAATCCGTAACGAGTTGCTTCATGCTCCCCTCCTGTTACCATAATGGTATTACCTGCTGCTTTTTTCAAATCTCTATATGCCCAATAATCGTCTGGATTAAAGCACTCCTCTATCCAGGCAAATCCTAATTCAGCTGATTTTGCCATCAGTTTTTTTGCATAAGGCAAATCCAATGCCATCCAGCAATCCCACATCAGCATAAAATTGTCTCCGACTTTTTCTCGCATCTGACGAGCTGTTTCCAAATTTTTCTTAAGTCCTTCTTCTCCATCTGCCGGACCATAAACTAATGGCAGCTTTCCACCGATAAATCCCATATCTTTTGCCAAATCTGGTCTTGGTCCAGTTGCATAAAATACCAGTTCATCCCGAACTTTTCCTCCAAGCATAGCATAAACCGGTTCTTGTCTTAGTCTTCCTAATAAATCCCAAAGAGCCAGGTCTATAGCTGAAATTGCATTCATTACAATACCTTTTCTTCCATAATACATGGAGCCCTTATACATCTGATCCCAAATTTGTTCAATATTTTCTACTGGCTGTCCTATGATAAAACG
The DNA here is from genome assembly GCA_905215625.1 of uncultured bacterium. Taxonomy (GTDB): domain Bacteria; phylum Bacillota; class Clostridia; order Lachnospirales; family Lachnospiraceae; genus UMGS1370. Next base: position 22,986 of record CAJMQQ010000036.1, on the reverse strand, counting down.
ATCTAAATGATTCATTACCAGCCAGGCTGCAGGATAACCTCCTGTAGTAATACCAAATCCAACTGTACCGTCATCTGCCTCGACCTCTACTACCAGCGTTTTCAATGCATTAATGCCAAAGCTCGTTCTGCTGGCCTTATATTTTGGATACACACTCATAGGTGTTGCAATCTGACCAACAATCCAATGATCTTGTGCCTGGTCATGGTAATCAGCTCCACCACCCTCTGCCACGTATGCTCTGATTGCAGCAACCTTTTTTCCAACAATTCCCATCTTTCGTCTCCTCCTTACAAATTTGACAATATTTTTTCAATTTCTTTTCGATAAACTTCTTTAACCGGAAGTCCTGGAAGAATTTCATAACCGCGTTTTCCTAAAACTTTCTGGTATACAGCTTCTTTTACTGCTAGTAAAAGTGGTGTGCTATATTGATAAACTTCAGAGGCCTCTTTCATTTTCTCAAATGCGAGTTCCATACTCTTGCTGTCATCTTCTCGGGCAGCTTTTAATAATTGAGCTGTAAATTGAGGAGCAAAATTAGCAGTTGCATTAACAAAGCCGTCAACCCCTCCTTTTATCATTTCCAGCGCCTGGCTTTCATAAGCACAGAATACTGAAAACTCTGGTCTGCTTTTCTTAATGAAAAGCATTTCTTTAAGATGCTCATTTTCTGGAACTGTATCTTTAATTCCCATAATATTAGGACACTGTTGTGCCAATCTATTCACCATTTCAGGATTCATATCGAATCCGGTAAGTGCTGGAAAATTATATATCAAAATTGGAAGTCTTACCTGCTCTGCTAATTTTCTATAATAAGCTTCTACATTTTCTTCACTATAAACACTAAAGTACGGAGCTACCGCCAGCACACCATCAGCTCCTGCCTTTTCTGCTTCTCTTGCAAGTTCCAAAGTATTCGCAAGACACGTATCCCCTATTCCCACTACTGCTTGAACACGCCCTTTAATATACGGAACCATAATACGTATCAGTTCTTTTTTTTGCTTCTGAGTCATTACAGAGAATTCCCCTGACGTTCCCAAATAAGCAATCCCGTCTACACCACCTTCGATCATATAGTCTGTATGCTTCTTCATAGCATCATAGTCTACACACCCATCTTCATTAAAAATTGTAATCGCCGGTGGAATTAATCCTGCTAATTTTTTCATATCATCTCTCCTGAATATCCCATTTGCTTTGATAGTTCCCTAGTAACTTTAAGTAATTCTGAAACGATTTCTTCTTTATTTGCCAACATTCTGGCTGTAGGTCCGGAAACGCTGACTGCCGCTTCCATTCTTCCTGAATTTCCAAAAACAGGTGCGGCTGCACACCACAATCCAACTTCTATTTCTTCATTATCAACCGCATATCCCTGCTTTTCAAATACTGCCAGCTGATCATATAATTTTTCCTTGCTTGTAATGGTATTGTGAGTAATTGGATCAAACTCGATCCTCCCAATAATTTCATCTCGCTCCTCTTTTGGTAAAAATGTAAGAAATGTTTTTCCCAAACCAGTACAGTAAATTGGCTTTCTTCCTCCGAGCCTTGCATTTGTACTAATAGAACGATAATTATCTACCTTCGCTACATACACAATTTCCTCTCCTGAAAGCACTGCCATAAAAACAGTTTCCTGTAATTTTTCCATTAATTTTTTCAGCGGCTGGCTGGCGACTTTATTAATATCTAAAAATGACGATGCATACGCTCCTAACTGAATTAATTTAGCTCCCAGCATATATTTTTTCTTTTCATCTTCCCACAAATAACCTTGATCGCTTAAAGTCTTTACTAATCCGAAGGTGCTGCTTCCAGCATATCCCAGTTGTACGCTAATTTCTTTTGATGTTAATCCTTCCGGATAATCCTTTAACAGTTCAAAAATCTCTAATACTCTTTCTGCTGATTTTACTCCCATTCTCGTTTTCCTCCTAATTCACATTTATGAATCTAATTCATTATATTAGTCTGAATATAACACCTGCCAATCTGTTATGTCAATGAAGTTTTCATTAACATTCCCAAAAAAACAGGTGAATGAAAGTAATCTCTCTTTTAACGATTCATATATGTGAATTGAGTTTTTAATTATGAATCATCTATACTCAATATAACACTCTAATCTGTACTTGTCAACAAGTTTTTCCAAAACAATCCACATTTTCAAGGCATATTGCACATATATTTTAAGGGGCATATCATTATTCATCCTCTCATTGATATGCCCCTCGTTTTATATTGTCAGGCAGTTAGGACTGCCGGCAGCAGTCCTTCATCCCCTACCTCTTCTTAAACATCTGGTACAAGAAAAATACCACAATCAACGGCCCGATAATCGGACTTAACAAGCTGAAGATTCCTCCAATAATGCTGAATACCAGGAACAGCACCAGCACCAGGACAACTGGAATGATAAACCGTTTCCAGCCGCTGCTTAAATCGTACATATGGAAGCTGCCTCTGTGTCGGTCCTGGTCATAATTTCCGTAGGAACCATAAGGATTCTGGCCGCCGTCATAGCTGTTGTCGGTGTAGGTCTGGCCGTATCCCTGATTGTCATAGTAACTGCCCTGGCTGCCGCCTGCTTCTTCACCGCCGCTGGCCTCAATAATAGTCTTGGCAATCAGCCGATAGCCGCCGATTTCGTCGATAATCTCTTCCTCGGTACGGCCTTTTGCCGCTTCTTCCCGGATATATCCGTCATAGTAGTTTAAATTTTCCTGAATTACCGACGGCGGAACTTCTCCATTCAGAGCTGCTCCCAGCCGATTTAAAAATTCTTCTCGGTTCATTTTGTCAGTTCAATCCTTTCCTTCAAGCTGCCTTTCCGGTAAGCCGCAATCAGCTCTTTCAAATCGCTGATCTGCTCTGCCAGTTCTGCACCCTTGTCTGTGTCTCCCACCATAATCCGTTTTTTCATCTTCTCTACGATGTGAACCGTAGGAGTGCTTTCCTTGGTCGGATCAAAGGGTTTGTGTTCTGCTAACGCCAGATGATGAGAATTATAAATCAATGTATAACCGGCAATACCGGTTTTGGACTGGTATGCCTTGGAAAGGCCGCCATCAATAATAAACAGCTTTCCGCCTCCCTTTACTGGCTTCTCCCCATCTTTAATCTTAACCGGAACGTGTCCATTGATAATATGGGATCCTTCTGTTGGAAGTCCGAATTCTTCTAAAATTTTATCGCAATATTCTTCTTTCTGGCTTAATTGGTAATACGGGTTATAAATTTCTTTGTGAGCGGACTTGTCCTCAATGAAATAATGTTCAAACGTGGTCATCTTATCCTTGCCGTATACAGGAGATTTGGAACCGCACCAGAGATACCACATAAAATCTCTGGCTGCATCTTTTCCAGGCGCGCCTTCTGGAAGAAAATAAGCGTCCTGAGCCATTTTGTCCACATAATCTAATAACGCTTTTCCGGAATATTCTTCTTCACCAAATTTCACTCCGTCAAAACTTCCATCCCGCTTCATCGGAATACATCCATGGTACAGCAGGTTAGAATTGTAACATTTGTACATACTTCCATGGGAATACAAAAACTTTACGTGCTGATGGAGCAGGGTATTGTGCTGGAACGACATTCTCAGAGTGTGAACCAGTTCCTCTTCTTCCTTCATCAGCTTCAGGGGCGCTTCCGGATTAACCGTTGGAAACCTCATATCCATCATGGAATAGGATTTATTTCCAATAGTTACGGTTCCCTGGGTAAAATCAATGTGCTGGAGAAGAATCCGGTCATCCATATGGTACTCCGGATGGCGCTTGATAATCTGACCTTCAATCTTAAATTGAATGACCGCAATGGCTTTGTGCATTTTTGCCGCAAGTCCCGGATCCACTGCATCATAAATATTTTCATCCAGAATATGCGGGGCAAACCGCTCGCATGGGTCGTCCCGGTACACTCTGGCTGCAAACATAGACAGGGGCCTTAAATTAATCCCATATCCTTCCTCTAAAGCGTCAAAGTTATTATAGCTGATCGCAATCCTGAGCACATTGCAGATGCAAGCCAGATTACCAGTCGCAGCGCCCATCCAGTCGATATCATGGTTGCCCCACTGAATATCCACATCATGGAACTGCATCAGCTCATTCATAATCAAATCTGCACGAGGTCCTCTGTCAAAAATATCTCCAATAATATGAAGACTGTCTATGGTCAGATTCTGAATCAGCTCGCACAACGCTACAATAAACTGATCGGCAATCTGAATGTCAATAATTGATCGGATAATCTCACTGTAGTAGATTTTTTTATTCTCGTCATTATAATCAACGTGAATCAATTCATCAATAATATATGCAAAGGATGGCGGCATCTTTTTCCGCACCTTTGAACGACTGTATTTAGAGGAAACCTCTTTGCAGATATTGACCAGACGGTAAATAGTAATCCTCTGCCAGTCCTCTGTATTGCGCCCCTCTGCTGTCATTTTGCGCAGATTCCGATCTGGATAATAGATCAGATTTGCCAGCTCTATCTGTTCTTCTTCCGGAATAATATAGCCAAATGTAGCCTTGATTTTTTCACGGATAATACCCGATGAAGAACGGAGCAGATGAATAAATGCCTCATGTTCTCCATGTAAATCACTGAAAAAATACTCGGTTCCTTTGGGAAGTCCCTGGATCGCCAGTAAATTAATCATTTCTCCTGAAGCTGACCTGATGGATGGGTATTCTCTGGACAGCAGTTTCAAATATGCCAAATCCCTCATTGTATAAACCCTCTCTATTTCCTGCAGACTCATTGCAATTTCCTTGAATTTATAGTACCATACTTTTAAAAAAATGGGAAGTAGGGAAGAATTATGGAACAGTTATACATATTTGGAACCGGCCACGCCGGAGTTATCCACAATTACAATACCTGTTTTGCACTTCGCGATAAAGACGAGTATTTTATGACCGACGCAGGAGGCGGTAATCGGATTTTAGGGATTCTCCAGGACATGGACATCCCCCTGGATCACATTCATCATATTTTCGTTACCCACGAGCACACCGACCATATTCTGGGCATTGTATGGATGGTACGCATGATTGGAAGCCGCATGATGACTGGAAAATATCAGGGAGACTTATCTTTATACTGCCATGAAGAGCTGACAGAAACCCTCCGGACTTTATGCCGTTTGACCCTTCCTGGAAAATTAATGAACCTTTTTGGAGACCGGATTCACCTAAACGGTGTAACAGACGGACAAACTTTGGAAATTCTGGGACATTCTGTTACTTTTTTTGACATTCATTCTACAAAGGCGAAACAGTTTGGCTATACCTTTACCTTACATGACGGAAGAAAACTTACCTGCGCCGGCGACGAACCTTTTCATCCGCTGTGCCGCCCCTATGCAGAAGGAAGTTCCTGGCTTTTGCACGAAGCATTCTGCCTATACGGAGAGCGGGATACCCATAAACCTTATGAAAAACACCACAGTACCGTAAAAGATGCCTGTGAGCTGGCTCAGTCCCTCCAGGTTCCCAATCTGGTTTTGTGGCATACCGAAGAAGACCATGGTTCCGACCGTCCGGCTCTTTACCTTGCCGAAGGCAAAGAATACTATACCGGCAATTTATTTGTACCGGAAGATAAAACCATTCTCGATTTATAAAGGTCTATTTGCGTTTTCTCCTTCATATCTTCTTATTAAAATGTTCGGCTTCTGCCATTGCGTTTTTATTATTTCTGCAAGGAGGAAAATGCCTGTGAAATCCTTTTTCAGCCGCCATACTCTGGCTCGTTTCTTCACCTCTGGTACAGTCATCTGTGCAGAGGTGATTCTTTTATGTGTTCTAAGCCTGTCTATCCTCATTCACTCTGTTCAAAGCGGCCGTCCCTGGCCTCCCGACCTGTCCGGTATGAATGCCGCTGCTCCTGCCAAAGAACCCTATATTAAATGGGTCGATTTCAACGTCACTTCCCAGGCATTAAACGATGCGTTCCGTTATGATGTAGATACCGTCCAGTCTCCCGTCCACTTAAACTGGATCGAACTTTTAGCTTATCTGGGTGCCAGATACGGAGGCGATTTTTCCCATTACCAGAAAAAAGACTTAGACACCCTGGCTGATACGCTGACAAATGGTTCTATGACAATGGCCCAGCTTACCGAAAATATGCAGTATTATTCCTACTATCTGGAAGCCTATACTGCAGTCCTGGGCGGTATGGTCGGGGAGTTTGAATCAGAAATTCCTTCCTCCCAGGCTCCTGCATACCTTTTGCCTTCCGGCATAGAAGGCGGGACAGAAGGGGATCCGGAAAAAATCTGGGCCAGACAATATGGTCTGAAGGCCTTCTCTCCCATTGCCAAACATTTCCCCTACAGCGACTATGACGATTTTGGAGCTGCCAGAGACTACGGTTACCGCAGACAGCACCTGGGACACGACTTTTTAGGCCAAACCGGAACTCCCATTATTGCCGTCGAATCCGGAGTTGTGGAAGCCATTGGCTGGAACCAGTACGGCGGCTGGCGGCTTGGCATCCGCAGCTTTGACAAAAAACGGTATTACTACTATGCCCATCTGCGCAAAAATTACCCTTATCAGTCCTGTCTGAAAGAAGGTTCCATCGTCCAAGCCGGAGACGTTATCGGCTATCTGGGGCGTACCGGCTACAGCACGATAGAAAATACCAATAATATTGATGAATCCCACCTTCATTTCGGCATCCAGCTGATTTTTGATGAATCCCAGAAAGAAGGGAATCATGAAATCTGGATTGACTGTTATGAACTGTCAAAATTCCTCCGACAGCACCAGTCGGAGACACAAAAAATAGAGGGCACAAAAGAGTGGAACCGAATCTATGATTTCCGGGATCCTGCGGTTCCCTCTTCTTAGCGTCCTCCATTTAACAAGGAAAATATCCAGGGACAGAACTTTTTCAGCGTTCTTCCTATCCAGACGCTGACAGCCATCATAATAACCGGCATCAGCAGATAAATCGCCAGCGGAATCATTCCCTCCGGCCATAGCCTGGGCCCCTGTCCTGCTGTTATTGGGAAAAACTGATGAAATACCGCCGCTGCCCCTTTATTGATAAAACGGACAAAGGCAAAATGCAGGGCATATAAAAAGAAGGTGTATGTCATCCATTCCTTTGGCTTGCCCAGCCACCGTTCATTGACCGCCATCCACAGTCCGGCTACCGCCAGAAACCGGTACTGGACTGTAAAAAATGGTTCATAAGTCTTTCCAGCCATTTTAAAACTTGCTGCCGCTGCCAGCAGAATCAGAATTCCTGTCAGGAATCGGCCTGCTGACCATTTTCGTTCTGCCCATTTTCTTCTTCCAAGCGCTGCAAAACCGGCTGCTGAATAATAAAAAAGGGCGTCCTCATTAATAACTGGCAAATCCTGTTTTGTCCACACCAAAATCAAAAGCGCCGACAGATAAACCAGCCCGCTCCATCGCCTCTTTAAAATCCCATATAAAACCGGCGCCAGCGCAATCAGGACAATTAACTGCGACAGATACCAGAATACGTATAAATACGTATGATGAATGACTGCGTCCACCAGCGCTTCCAGGCGGAACGGAATCACTCCCTTTCCCATCAAATCTCCGATTACCGGCAGATGGCTTCCTGCTACATACCCCAAATAATATAGGCCATTCCATAATAAATATGGTACAAGAACACTGCAGATTCTGGATTTCCATTTCGGTATAAGGGTTTTCCATGTAAAATTCCGGAAAAACAGATAGCCGGAAATCATAAAAAATCCAGGTACTGCAATCTGTGCAAACGTCTCCCCTAAAAGGCTTTCGGCCTCATACAGCCTATCCCCCGCTTTTGCAGCCCCCATAAAAAGTTCGGCATTAAACGAATGTGCCCAAACAACCAGAATACTGAATGTAAATGTAAACCAAATGACCTTTTTCCGAAATTCTTCTTCTCTCATAGGCCTCCTGATACACTCCAATTACTACTATTATAGAGGTCATCCAGATTCATGTCAATCAGATGCCCGTCTGGAATCTCCCTCTCTCCTGTCAGTAAGAATTTCGTCAGAAATTTGTATGGAGAACTTCTTTGACTGTATCCTTGTAACTTGCTATAATAAAATTATAAATCCATAATAAAGGGGGTTTTATTATGATGAAAACCATACGGCTGGCCATTGCCGCCGCGCTTTTCACATTATCCATGTCCTTTTCTTCCCTGGCAGCAAAAGAAATCACTGCAATCCAGATTTCCATTGACCATGCAGGCAATGTGGTTTCCGGCGCTCCTATCAGCAGCGTAGATGCCAGCACCACATCTGACCAGTATACCGTTGACAACGCCCAGTTTATCAATGGCGGCGACGTATGGCTGGGCGGAACCACGCCGCATATCCAGGTAGATCTGGTAGCAAATGAAGGCTATATCTTTCCCCGCACTACCAAGGAAAAAAATGTAACCATTACTTCCAGCCAGTACGAGGTTTCCTATTCTGGAAGCAAACGGGACAGCAGCGATTCTACGTATCTATCTGTATACATCAACCTTCCCAGAATTCCCGGAAGCCTATATGATTCAGAAAGTATGTACTGGGATGACTGTACCGCTTCCTGGACGGATGTAACCGACGCCGACCGCTATGAAGTCCGCTTATACCGGGGCAGCAACCTCATTACCACGGTAAAGACCGATTCGGATTATTATGACTTTTCCGGTCGGATGACCTCCAAAGGCTACTACCGCTTCCGCATCCGTCCGATTGCTGACGGCGAATATATCGGTTCCTGGTCCAGCTATTCTGAAGATATTTATATCAATGCAGATGAGGCAGAAGAAAATCGAGACTATTCCGATCACTATAATGATGACGAATACCACTCTGACTATTACAGCAAAGGTCCTGGAACCATGGGACATTATAATCCCAACTATCCAGGGATTACTCCTACTAATGGCAATTCCTGGGTTCCCACTTCCCAGGGATGGCGTTACCGGTTCGGCAATGGCAATTACGCCTATAATGGCTGGCAGCTGATTAACGGCAAATACTACTTTTTCAACAATTCCGGCTACATGATGACCGGATGGCTGTATCTGGACAAAGGCTGGTATTACCTAAATCCAGATGGCGCCATGACCACAGGATGGCAGCTGGTCAATGACAGATGGTATTACATGGAAAGCAATGGCCTGATGCAGACTGGCTGGCGCTATCTGAATAACAAATGGTATTATCTCAATCTGGATGGCGCTATGGTAACCGGATGGAACTACATCAACGGCTTCTGGTATTATATGGATGCTTCCGGCGCTATGTGGTCCAATGGCTGGTACTCCATCAATGGTAAAATGTACTATCTTTTCCCAGATGGCAAGATGGCAGCCAATATCCGGACTGCAGACGGACACTATGTAGACGGGTCTGGAGCGCTGGTGTGGTAAATCCGAGGACTTCTGTTTACTTAATTCCAGAATGCATGAAGCTGTCCATAAATTGTTTTTGAAACAGCACAAACAGAATCAGCAGCGGAGCACACACCAATACCGTTGCAGCGCTGACATCACTCCATTGCGCCCCTGTTTCATAGGACATGGCAAACATTGCAAGTCCCAGAGACAGGGGCCGTTTTTCTACTGAATCGGTCATCACCAGCGGCCACAAAAAGTTGTTCCACTGAAACGATACCGAAATCATCCCAAATGCCAGATAAGCGGACTTTAAAAGGGGGACATATACATTCCACAAGATCTGAACCAGATTTGCCCCATCTACCCTGGCCGCCTCTTCCAGTTCATACGGTATGGTCTTGATTGTCTGGCGTACAATCAGCATTCCCATGGCAGAAGTAAAAAACGGCAGCATAATTCCAATTCTGGTATCGGTAAGCCCCATCTTTGTCATCAGGCTGTAATTCGGTAAAATCAGCACTTCCGGCGCAATCATCATTTGAGACAGGAAAATAACAAATAAAATCCCGGAACCATAAAAATCCATTCTGGCAAAGGCGTATCCAGCCAATGTAATCAGCAGAAACTGTACTGCCAGCACTCCCAGCGTAATAAAAATCGTATTTCCGTAGTATTGAAAAAACGGCGCAGCTGTCAAAACCCGTTTAAAGTTATTCAGAACCGGAACACTGACAGCAAATAAGTCCAGCGCCAGATCCTGACGGATAAAAGCAGTCCGTACAACCCAAATCAACGGAATGAGGCAGACAGCCATTAATGCAAACATCAGGCTATTCAGCATCCATTTGCTTATCTTCATTGTTTTTCCCATTTTTCTGTCCCCTTACTTATTATAGTATGCATTTCTATCACTTCGAAAGAAGCCGATTGAAGTAATCAAAAGCAGCATTCCTACCAGAATTACCGTCATTGCCGACGCTTTTCCTGTATCCCAGTAATCAAATCCAGTCTGATAGATATAGTATAACAGCACGTTGGTTGCATTTCCCGGGCCGCCCTTCGTCATAATATAGAGATGATCTACCATCTTATATGCATTGGTCATGACAATGATCAGCACATAAATATTCGTAGCCTTCAGCATCGGCCAGGTAATTAAACGGAACATACTGACTTCTCCGGCTCCGTCCATTCTGGCGGCCTCATAAAGTTCTTTGTCAATTCCATGAAGTCCTGCGATATAAAACAGCATAATATAGCCTGTCTGTTTCCAAATCAGCATGACCATAATGGCCCAGATTGCAGTTGTTCCGTCTGCCAGAATCCGCCATTCCGGATTGATATACCCCAGCAGACCGTAAATCGGAGTATAAATAAACATCCAGATATTGGCTGCTGCCACCAGTGGAATAAAGGTTGGATAAATAAACCCCAGCCGGACAAAACTTTTTCCCCATTTGAGCCGATTTGACAAAACTGCCAGCAGTACGGCCAGGCCCATGCTGACAGGAATTGTCACGACTGCAATAAGAAAATTATTGAAAAAGCACTCCTGAAATACCGGATCTGCCAAAAGCGCCTTATAATTTCCCAGTCCATTCCACACCGGCGTTATGGTAGATAAGTTGTCTTTAAATAAACTGCTGTATATACTTTTTGCAATGGGGTAAATTGTAAAAATTGCTAAAAATAACAATGACGGCGCTAACAGCGTCCACGCCAGAATACTATTTTTCCATTTGATCCGGATAGCTCTCTGCAGCGCCGGATCTGCGGCTCGTTCTGATACCATAATTTCCTCCTCGCCAACTTGTCTGTCAGACGATCTGTTTGCAAAAGAAAGAGCCGCCGGACGCGTTTCTTTCCAACGGCTTCTTCCTTGTCTTTCTTAGTCTAGTGTACTGTCTAATATACTGTCTTGTTCATTAGCGGTACGCCTGAAGAATTCCTTCTGCAGTCTTCTGCGCTGTGTCCAATGCAGTTTCAATATCCTGCTGATCTGTCATTACATAGGAAATGGCATCATCAATGGCTTTCTGTACTTCTGCCTGGTTGTAAGTGGAAAGTTCTGCATATCCATATTCCAGCTGATCTCTTGCCACTAAACACTGTGGAAATTCTTCTGCATATGCTTTCATCCGTTCTGTCTCATAAGCGCCTGGTCTGGTCGCCACATAACCGGTGTCAATACTCCACTGGGCTACCCGCTCATCATCGGTCATCCATTTGATAAACTCAAATGCCGCTTTCTGACGTTCTTCTGAAATCCCCTTAAAGATATAGAAATTTCCGCCTCCAGTTGGAGAACCAAAAGAATCTTTTGCCGGAAGCATTGCCACTCCGAAATCGAACTTGGCATTGTTCTTTACGTTGGTCAGATTTCCTGTAGTATGGTACATCATTGCAGTTTTTCCTTCGATAAAATCAGAAGGTGTCGTTGCCCAGGACACAATTCCCTTTGGCATGGAACCGTCTTCTGCCAGGCTCTTCCAATATCTTAAACCTTCCGCAGTTCTGGCATCGTTATAATAGGTCTCGGTTCCGGTATTATTCATTAAATTAAATCCATTTTGCTGGACACAGAATGTCTGAAGCATCCAGTAGGCATATCCATCTGACGGAATTTCAATGCCGTACTGCTTGACCTGACCATTTTCGGTAATGGTCAGCTGTTTTGCCATCTCTTTCATCTCATCCCAGGTGGCAGGCGGTGTTTCCGGATCCAGACCTGCCGCTGCCATGGCCTCTTTGTTGTAATATAAGATAATGGTACTTCTCTGCCATGGGATACCATATGTCGTATCACCATCTTTACTGTTCATCATAAATCCTTCGTAAAAGCCATCCAGCCATTCCTTGTCTTCATCCGTTACGCACAGGCTGTTCATATCCTGAATGGCGTCCATCGCGCGAAGGGAATATAAATCAATGGAAAACATAATCGCCATATCCGGAGTGTTTCCTGCTTTAATAGCCGCCTGTACTTTGGTTCTGGTGTCTGCATAACTTCCTGCATAAATTGGCTTTACAATTACATCTGGATTTTCCTCGTGATACTCTTTACAAAGAGCATCAATCAGAGCATCTGGTCCGCCTCCAACAGATACCGGAAAATACATGGTCAGTTCCATCGGCTCTGACGCCTGATTACTCTCTGACGCTGAGGACTGTTCACTTACTGATGCTGAGGACTGTTCTGAATTTGCCCCTGTGCTGCATCCTGCTAAAGACACTGCCAGAGTACCTGCTAACAAGAAACTTATCATCTTTTTCATAGTTTTTCTCCATTCCTGTTTTGTGAACTACGAAAATTATTATAAGAAAACCCGTCGTCTGGAACTATCCTGATTTGGTAAAAGCTGTGTGAAATGAATGTAAATGAAAAAAGACATAGGCACTGCAGCTACTGTACCGACCCCCAAAAGTTAGACCTAAAAATCTAACTTTGAGGGGTCACCTCATACTGCCACAGCACATATGCCTTTTTTCTTTATTCTGTTCTTTGATATCGCATCAACGCATCCCGCATACGGTACAATGCGTTTACTACTTTCTGATTGTCACGGTAAACGCCTAATACAATCCGTAAATGTCCTTCTCCTCCTGCTCCATAATTAATGCCATCATTAACAGAAACTTTTGCTTCTTTTACCAAATAACTGGCAATGTCCGTAGAATTTCCTAATTTCGATACATCCACCCAGCATAAAAATCCGGATTCCGGCATCTCCATAGAAACTCCAGGCACTTGATTTAAAATTTCATAAGCTGCTTTTCTCCGGTAATCAAACGCCTCTTCAAATTCTTTCATAAAATGACTGTCTTTTAATGCTGCTAAAACAGCCATTTGAGAGACTGTATTGGTTGCTCCTAACACAGAAACTGCGTTGGCAAACATGGTATCCATAATTTGATCACCACAAACAATATATCCCACACGGTAACCGCTAAGCCCCATGCCTTTTGAAAACGAAAATACTGTCACCGTCCTGTCAAACATACCAGGAAGCGCTGCTGGTGTAATCATCTCATTTTCATAACAGAAGTCTTCAAACGCCTGATCACACACTAAAATCAAGTCATGTTTCATTACTACTTTTGCCAACGCCTCTAAAGATTTCCGATTAAATACCGTAGTGGTAGGATTATTGGGATGAGTTAAAACTATCATTTTTGTTTTTGGAGTTATCAGCTGCTCCAGTTGCTGTTCATCTATCTGATATCCCTGCTCCGCTTTTAACAGAACTGGTACAACAATACCTCCCATAATAGATACATTCAATCGGTTATTTGGATAGCTGGGCATGGGAATTAGAACCTCATCACCATCTTCAATAAACGGAAGCATCGCAAAGAATAAACCAGAATCAGAACCTGGTGTAATAATAATATTTCTTTCCGGATCCACTTCCAAATGATTTTTTTCTTTCAGCTTTTTGGCAATGGCAAGTTTTAAGTCCGCATTTCCGATTGGCGCTGTATAATGAGGAGCTGAAGCCAAATCGATTGCATCAATCGTCGCCTGTTTTATATGTTTTGGCAAGGAAAAATCCGGCATAAACGGGTCTGCCCATCCCATCAACGCTACGCCCTGTTTCTCTAATTCCTGATAGGAGTTTCCTACATCTGCCTTTTCAACGTTGGAAAACAAACCACCATTCGCTTCTTGAAAAGCCCGAATCATTTTCGAACGTACATCCATCATTTATGCATTCTCCTCATCAAATCCCATTACTACAGTAAGAACTGCAGCCACTACAAATGCAATTGCAAATCCAGCCATTACCAGCCACATATTCATTGGCTCTTCTCCAATAAACATTGCAAAGTTCAGGAAAGAAGGTCCGCCCATTGCATATGCTTTTAATCCAAAGAAAGAAGCAAATGCACCACCTGCAGCGCCACCGATAGCTGCTGCTAAAAACGGCTTCTTATACTTAAAGTTGATACCATAAATTGCCGGTTCCGTTACTCCCGTAACTGCAGCAATAGTTGCAGATGCTGCAATAGTCTTTGTTTTTTTGTTTTTAGATTTTAACCAAACGCCAAATGCAGCTCCAGCCTGTGCCATATTTGCCGCACCACTAGTAGGCGAAATGTAATTAAATCCCTGATTCGTGATCCCTTGTACCAATACCGGAACCATACCATGATGAATACCCAGCACTACCATAGAAGAATAAATACCACCATAAACAAGTCCTGCAAATACACCGCCTTTTTCGAACAGTGTTGTCACACCACTTGCCAGTAAATTACCCACCCAAGTAGCTAACGGTCCAATTGTCATCAAAGAAACAGGTGTTGCAACTAAAATTGTCAAACAAGGAACCAAAATAATTTTTAATGCACCTGGAATTACCTTACGGAATCCTTTTTCTACATAAGATGCAAACCATACTGCAAATACAATTGGCAATACAGAAGAAGAATAATTCACTACTGTAAATGGAATGTTCAAGAATGAATAAGTTGATACTCCATCTGCAATCAACGTTGCCCAGGTAGAAGACATCATTCCTGCACAAATTGTCATGGCAACAAACATATCCATCTTAAACTGTCTTGCTGCAGAAGCTGCCAAAAGGAAGGGAAGGAACGTGAAGATACCGTTGGCAATCGTATTAATCACCATATATGTATTTCCCGTATTGTCCAATCCCATCACTACAGCAATGGTTAAAATTGCACGAACCAAGCCGGCTCCTGCCAATGCCGGCACAATCGGATTAAAAATACCGGCAATCGTTTCAAAGAAAGAGGTCAGCAGGTTTCCTTTTTTATTCTTCAAATCCTGCTTCACATCATCCAGATTTTCGTCTACTGGTGCTTCTGCTTTCAGCCCTGTAAACTCAATGAATTCTGTATATACATCATTGACTGCTGGGCCAATAATAATCTGAAGCTGCTGACCTTTATTCACTACCCCCATGGTAATATCCAGCTTTTTTAACGCTTCTTCTTTTACCCTGGAACTATCATGCAGATTCAGACGAAGGCGGGTCATACAATGGGTTGCTGCGGAAATATTCTCTTTTCCTCCTACATTTTCCACAATAGCTTTTACTGTTTCCGTATACTTCATATTCTTCTCCCTCCATTCTTAGATTCCATAACTATTTATAAGCTGTAATTTCCACCTCACATAATACATCCTTTGGAATCTCACGTACTGCCACACAAGATCTGGCCGGGCATCCTGTAAAATATTTTCCATACACCTCATTAAATGCTGCAAAATCTTTCATGTCCTTTAAGAAACAAGTTGTTTTTACTACATCTTCAAAACAATATCCTGCTTCTTCCAAAACTGCCTTAATATTTTCCATTACCTGTACAGCTTGTACGGTAATATCTCCTTCTACTACACAGCCTGTAGAAGGATTAACAGGTATTTGTCCAGAGGCAAATAAAAACGGTTCTACAATGACTGCCTGTGAATATGGTCCTATTGCCTTAGGAGCTTTGTTTGTTGAAATTTTTTTCATTCTATTTCTCCTTTCTAATGAAATATTTTTTATTTTTCTTTATCATATCACTAAACTAATTCTTAGTCAATACAATTTTTACAAGTTTTTCTATTGTTTTTTCACTTTTTTTGTGGTATTTTATTTTTAGAATAAAATTTATTTCATTCAATTTGAAAGGAGATTACCCTATGATAAACAAATCTTTCCCATCTAATTTTTTTTGGGGCGGAGCTACTGCAGCTAACCAGTTCGAAGGTGCCTGGGACGCAGACGGCAAGGGAGTCAGTATTTCTGATGTTATGACTAATGGTACTCACTCCACTCCCCGACGTATCACCCCTGTTATTGATGAAGAAAAATACTACTATCCCTCCCATGAAGCTGTAGATTTTTATCACCATTACAAAGAGGATATTGCGCTGTGCGCAGAAATGGGATTTAATATTTTCCGTATGTCTATTAACTGGACCCGTATTTTCCCAAATGGAGATGAAGATCTCCCTAATGAGAAGGGACTTGAATTTTATGATAACGTCTTTGCAGAATTAAAAAAGTACAATATTGAACCTCTTGTTACAATCTATCACAATGAAAATCCATTTGCACTGACTAAAAAATGCAATGGCTGGGCGGACCGCCGATGCATTGATTATTATCTGCGTTTCTGTCAGGTGCTTTTTGAACGCTATAAAGATGTGGTGAAATACTGGATTCCTTTTAATGAGATTAACTGTCTTACTACCAAACTCGGTAACTGGAATCATGCCGGTATTTTAAATGAAGGAACTGAATTCTTTACTGATCAAGTAGATGACCCAAATACTCGTTTCGCTGCTCTCCATCATCAGTTTGTTGCCAGTGGACGCGCTGTAAAATTAGGCCGTTCCATTAATCCTGATTTTCATTTTGGTACTATGATCTGTCACATTACCGTTTATCCATTAACCCCTAATCCAGATGACATCATACTCACCCAGCAGGAAGATTTTATGCGTAATTGTTTTAGCGGGGATGTGCAGGTAAAAGGTATTTACCCATACTATATCAAGAGTTATTTTGAAAAAAACAAGATTCATTTTGATATTACAGAACAAGATTTAATTGATATTAAAGAAGGCTGTGTGGATTTCTATTCTTTCAGCTATTATATGTCTAACTGCATCAGTTCTGACGCTAATAGTGCTAAAGTTTCAGGTAATGTTATGGGAGGCGCCAAAAATCCTTACTTAAAAGCTACTGACTGGAATTGGCAGATCGATCCAAAAGGACTGCGTTACACTTTAAACCATGTATATGATCGCTATCAGGTTCCGATTATGATCACAGAAAATGGTTTAGGCGCTTTTGATACGCTGGAAGAAGACGGAAGCATTCATGATTCTTATCGAATTCAGTACCTGAAAGAACATATCGAACAAATGAAAGAAGCTATTGGGGATGGTGTAGATTTAATTGGTTATACTCCGTGGTCCAGTATCGATTTGGTCAGCGTATCTACTGGTGAAATGGAAAAACGTTATGGTTTCATCTATGTAGACAAAGATAATCTTGGAAACGGAACTTTAAAACGTTATAAAAAAGACAGTTTCTATTGGTATCAAAATGTGATAAAATCAAATGGAGAAATCCTATAACCATATTTTTCTCTGTTATAGGATAAATTATTCTTATACGGAGTGAACTTATGCCAATTCAAGAACTTATTTTAACGGATGGCGATAAATTGATTTTGTCTGCCATGAAAACAGTTGTTCAGGGCCTGGGGGCATACCTTGGCAGTGGCTGTGAAATTGTTCTTCACAGCCTTGAACATCTGGATTCTTCTGCTATTGAAGTAGTAAACGGCTTTCATTCAGGGCGAACAATCGGCGCCCCTATTACGAATCTGGCCTTAGAAATGCTGGAAAAAATCGAACGCAGTGGTGAAAAAAGACCTCTTACTTATTTTAATAAAAATAAGGATAATATTACTTTAAAATCTGCCACCATTCCCATTATTGGAGAGCGTCAGCGCATTATTGGTTTATTATGCATAAACTTTTATACTGATATTTCTTTAGAAACCCTTTTGACATCGCTGATTCCACCTAATACTTTAAGCGCAGAATCCCCTCGTATGGTTGAAAATTTCACTCAGGATTTAGATGAAGTAATCGCTGAATCAGTCTCTGAAATCCAGGAAGATGTCATGAAAAATCCTGAAATTTCTCTTACTAATAAGAACAAAGAAATTGTAATTCGTTTAGAGGAAAAAGGAATTTTTAATATAAAAGATGCTGTAATAAAGGTCGCTGACCAATTAGAAATATCAAAAAACACTGTGTATATGCATCTGAGAAATATTCGAAAATAAAGCTTGCTTATCGGTTAATACATATTTTTTCTTTACATATTTTTTCTTTATATACTTTTTGCTGAACTGTATAATACAGCATCCGGCCAACCATTCTGAATCACTTGGTTTATAAAAAATACTGCCTTTTGCGAATTCCCGCTGCACTTGTCCATAATGAACTTATGGCATCCCCATGGAATTGCAAAAAGCAGTTCAATTTCTGCATATATCGTAGATTTATCTTCGAAAATGATTTTACATCCGGCTGGTCAGAATATTTTTCAAAATCCTCTGGAAATTTTCGTTTTTCCAGACCTCTGATGTATGACCCGGAGTCAGCACAACCACTCTTCCTTTTCCCATGGTTCTCACATATCCGGCTGGCCGGGTTCCCCCTGGTTCAGAAGAACTTTCCATCAGGATCTGTACATCATCTGCAATTACATCAATCTGATAATGCTCATCCCATTCTGTAAAATCCTCCACCTCTTTCATAAGCGGATGGAATGGATTTGTTACGTGAAGGTGTACTGGGCAGCGTTTTGGATGTCCATGGAATAGACAGCCCACAAAATCCACATATTCCATACAAGGATTCCGGAACTTCTTCTCCTGTCCCCAGGACTTTTCCGAAAATGCAACTCCAGAGTGTATTGCTGCAAATGTTCCTCCGTTCTCTACAAATTTCTTAAGCTCTTTCGGCCCCACTTTTGTTACCCCTTCTTCAAACCATGGTTCCGTGTTATCAGCGCTTACGTTATTATTCTTACTGCATAAAACCAGCTGATAACCGGAAAGCATTTCCGGAGTGAGAGTCTCTTTTGCATTTTTTATTATATCAAACTGATAATCTTCTCCCGCCAGCGAAGCCAATCCTTTCTCTACTACTTCTGCCGGATGCCACCGGTCATCACATAACACTAATACTTTATCCATATCACCTTTTAGTTCCTCTATCTATTTATCTCTGTTTCACATCTGTGGTTAATCTCAAAAATCTGGCAAGAGCCTGAAGCGGATTGAACTCTATGCCTACTTCTGATTTTACCGCAAAACTCCTTGAATTGGAATATGTAGTGATACATATATTGCGGACTATTCGGAGTCTGTTTTCTGTTTTGAAGTATAAAATGGAGCTGGGTTTGCAACAGTCTCATCTACAATTGTTGGTAAAATACCATGATAACTTAAAAATACACAAACCTGGCCCAAGAATTGTTTGTGGAATTTCAAAACAAAGAAACTATAAACAAACTCAGAGGAAATTTGTTTATAAATGTGCAGAACAGGGTAAAATTGCACAATGACATTAAAAACTTTGTTTGAAAAGCATCAAAACAGCTCAAATACACACAAACTAACTGGATACTCTAAAAAACTGATTCCTAAGCCAAAATAGTTTACCCCAACTCTTTACAAAGATCCAAATCTAAAATCTTAACCAAAACTCAAATTCAACAGAAAAACCCGCAAAACCGAAGTTTTGCGGGCCATCTTACGCTTGGACACAATGTTGTCTTATGACAACGAATCTATATTCAGATTATAATTATTCGATGATAGAAACTACTCTACCAGAACCAACGGTTCTACCACCCTCACGGATAGCGAAACGAAGACCCTGCTCCATAGCTACTGGATGGATCAGTTCAACGGTCATCTCTACGTTGTCGCCAGGCATACACATCTCGGTGCCTTCTGGTAACTCGCAAACGCCGGTAACGTCAGTTGTTCTGAAGTAGAACTGTGGACGATAGTTGTTGAAGAAAGGAGTATGACGGCCACCCTCGTCCTTGGTCAGAACGTATACCTGAGCGGTAAACTTATGATGGCACTTTACAGAACCTGGCTTAACCAGACACTGTCCACGCTCGATCTCGTTTCTCTGAACACCACGAAGCAGAGCACCGATGTTATCACCAGCCTGAGCCTCGTCTAACAGCTTACGGAACATCTCGATACCAGTTACAACAACCTTACGGGTCTCTTCGCTGATACCAACGATTTCAACTTCGTCAGATACGTGCAGAGTACCACGCTCTACTCTACCAGTTGCAACAGTACCACGACCGGTAATGGAGAATACGTCCTCTACAGGCATCAGGAATGGCTTATCAGTGTCACGAACTGGGTCCGGAATATACTCGTCAACAGCATCCATCAGTTCCAGAATCTTGTCGCCCCACTCAGAAGAAGGATCTTCCAGAGCCTTCAGAGCAGAACCCTGGATTACAGGAGTGTCATCGCCTGGGAACTCGTACTCATTTAACAGTTCACGGATTTCCATCTCTACTAATTCAAGCAGCTCTGGATCGTCAACCATATCACACTTGTTCATGAATACTACGATGTAAGGTACGCCTACCTGACGGGAAAGCAGGATGTGCTCTCTGGTCTGAGCCATAACACCATCGGTAGCAGCTACAACTAAGATAGCGCCGTCCATCTGAGCAGCACCAGTGATCATGTTCTTTACATAGTCAGCATGGCCTGGGCAGTCAACGTGTGCGTAGTGTCTCTTGTTGGTCTCGTACTCAACGTGAGAAGTAGAGATGGTAATTCCACGCTCTCTCTCTTCTGGAGCTTTATCAATGTTCTCAAATGCAACAGCCTCGCCAGTACCTAATCTCTCGTGTAAGGTCTTGGTAATAGCAGCGGTTAAAGTGGTTTTACCATGGTCAACGTGGCCGATGGTACCAATGTTACAATGTGGTTTGCTTCTTTCAAACTTAGCTTTTGCCATTTTATAACGTCCTCCTTAATTTGTGCCCTTAGGGCTCTATTGGTTTTATAAACATAGGCTGACACCATTATATTCTATTTCTGGTGAATTTTCAAGCCTATTTATTTGCCATTCTTCTCAGAAAGGATCTTCTCCTGAACGCTCTTCGGTACCTGCTCGTACTTCTCGAAGAACATGGAGTAGTTACCACGTCCCTGTGTTCTGGAACGAAGGTCTGTAGAGTATCCGAACATCTCTGCAAGTGGTACATAACCATGTACGATCTTACCACCGCCAAGATCATCCATACCCTCGATACGTCCACGACGTGAGTTGATATCACCGATAACATCTCCCATGTACTCTTCTGGCATTGTTACCTCAACCTTCATGATAGGCTCAAGAAGTACCGGATCTGCCTTCTTCATAGCATCTTTAAATGCAAGTGATCCTGCAATATGGAAAGCCATCTCACTGGAATCGACCTCATGGTAAGATCCGTCATATACGTTAGCGTGAATACCAACAACCGGGAATCCTCCAAGAAGACCTGACTGCATAGCTTCCTCAATACCTTCTCCGATTTTCGGAATGTACTCTTTCGGAATAGCTCCACCAACTACAGTAGACTCGAATTTGAATGTCTCCTCACCGTTAACATCCATAGGCTCAAATTTAACTTTACAGTGTCCGTACTGTCCACGTCCACCAGACTGTTTAGCATATTTGCTATCTACATCAACAGCCTTAGTAAATGCTTCTTTGTATGCAACCTGTGGTGCACCAACGTTAGCTTCTACTTTGAATTCACGAAGAAGACGATCAACGATGATCTCCAGGTGAAGCTCACCCATTCCGGCGATGATTGTCTGTCCAGTTTCCTGATCAGTGTGTGCACGGAATGTAGGATCTTCTTCTGCAAGTTTTGCAAGGGACTCACCAAGTTTACCCTGGGAAGCCTTTGTCTTAGGCTCGATAGCGAGCTCGATAACTGGCTCTGGGAATTCCATAGACTCCAGAATTACTGGGTGCTGCTCATCGCAGATTGTATCACCTGTTGTAGTGAACTTGAATCCGATAGCCGCAGCGATATCTCCGGAATAAACCTTATCCAGCTCTTCACGCTTGTTGGCATGCATCTGAAGGATACGTCCAACACGCTCTTTTTTATTTTTAGTAGCATTCAGTACATAAGAACCGGAGTTCATAACACCTGAATACACACGGAAGTAAGCAAGCTTACCTACGAATGGGTCTGTCATGATCTTAAATACGAGAGCAGAGAACGGCTCTTCATCAGAAGAGTGTCTTACTACTTCGTTTCCGTCTTCATCAACACCCTCGATTGCCGGAATGTCTGTTGGAGCCGGCATAAACTCGATGATTGCATCAAGGAGTTTCTGAACACCTTTGTTTCTGTATGCAGTACCGCAGCATACCGGAACAGCTGTACACTCACATGTAGCTTTTCTCAGTGCTACTTTCATTGCATCGATAGAAGGTTCTTCACCCTCAAGGTATTCCATCATAAGGTCATCGTCCAGCTCACAGATTTTCTCTACGAGTTCTGTGTGATAAAGCTCAGCTTCATCCTGCATCTCTTCCGGAATATCTGTTACAGTGATGTCTTCACCCTTCTCATCATTGTAGATGTAGGCCTGCATCTCGAACAGATCGATGATTCCTTTGAATTCGTCTTCTTTTCCGATTGGAAGCTGAAGACAAATAGCGTTCTTTCCAAGTCTTGTCTTGATCTGATCTACAGCATTGTAGAAATCAGCACCAAGGATGTCCATCTTATTGATGAATGCCATACGTGGTACATTGTATGTGTCTGCCTGACGCCATACGTTTTCTGACTGAGGCTCAACACCACCCTTAGCACAGAATACGCCGACAGCTCCATCAAGTACACGGAGTGAACGCTCAACCTCTACAGTGAAGTCAACGTGTCCCGGAGTATCAATGATATTGATACGGTGCTCTAAAGCGCCCGGTTTCACTTTTGTCTTCTCTTCCAATGTCCAGTGACATGTTGTAGCGGCTGAAGTAATTGTGATACC
>CAJMQQ010000035.1 GCA_905215625.1 uncultured bacterium | reverse complement strand
TTGAATCTCTATGCCTATTTGTTTTTTACTTTACCCCCAAGTAAAGTGTACAACCTATATTTCTATATAGAGAGAATTAAGTGCAGGGGAGTAAAAATGGAGACGAGAGAGAGAGCAGAGAGTTACTGGCAGCATCTGACGGAATATTTAAATCAGCTGGGAGAAGAAGAAAAAAGTCCGCTGACCATCGAAAAATACGAGAGAGATGTGCGCCGTTTTTTAAATTATGTACAGGGGAAGGAGATTACGAAAGAACTGGCAATCCAATATAAAAACAGTTTACTGGAACAGGAATATGCAGTTGCCAGTATTAATTCAATGCTGGTGGCATTAAATCGATTTTTTGAATATATGGGCTGGTATGATAAAAAAATTCAGCTTTTGAAGCATCAGAGAGAGATCTTTTGTTCTGAAAAAAAGGAACTGAGAAAGGAAGAGTATCTAAGGCTGGTTCATACTGCCCGCAGGCAGGGAAACGAGAAGATTGCCCTGATTTTAGAGACCATAACCTCTACTGGGATACGGATAAGTGAACTGAAAGACATTACTGGGGAGTCCGTAAAACGCGGAGTTGCTATTGTGAAAAGCAAGAACAAATCCCGGACGGTATTTCTGCCTAAAAAGCTGCAGATGCGTTTGAAGAGTTACATTGCCAAACAAAATATTCAGTCCGGATCGGTTTTTAAAGATCGCAGCGGAAAGGAAGTCAACCGAAGCCTGGTTTGGAGAAAATTAAAAGAATTGTGTCAGGAAGCAAGAGTAAATGCTGAAAAAGTGTTTCCTCATAATTTGCGGCATCTGTTTGCAAAA
The DNA here is from genome assembly GCA_905215625.1 of uncultured bacterium. Taxonomy (GTDB): domain Bacteria; phylum Bacillota; class Clostridia; order Lachnospirales; family Lachnospiraceae; genus UMGS1370. The sequence goes on along the minus strand of CAJMQQ010000035.1, from coordinate 28,867 downwards.
ACCTATTATGAACAGGAAAAAGACATTGCAAAACTGGCAGATTTGCTGGGGCACAGCAACATAGAAACGACGCGGATTTATATATTGTCATCCGGCAGAGAACATAGAAAACAGATAGAAAAATTGGGGCTTCTATTATAACATAATATTGATTATGTTACCGAAGACCCCAAAAACATATTCCGCTGTAATTAACGAATACTTTTTACAGTACAAAATTTTCTTTTTTCAAGTTTGTTTATTGGAAATCTATAAAATATTCAATCCTACTTTGGTAATAATTAAAAAAACATATCTGCCATTCTTTTTTTCTATATTTATACTACAAAATTTGGAAAAAATTAAGACGATAGATTGCCTTTTTTGAAAACATAATCAATATTATGTTTCTGTGATTCCTCAGCATGGACCAGTGGGGGGAATAATATGGCAGAGAAGAAAAGGATCTATTATGCAAGGACATATCGACATTTGAAATATCATATAGGAGGCGGAATCTTATATCTGCTGCTTTTGGTTCTGCCCTGTCTGCTTCTTTTTTCTTTCAATCTTCACACGATTTCCAGATTTATTTCTGAACTGGGCATCCATCTTCTGGTTCGCATTTTTCCAGGGATGGATCTGTACACCAGGGTTGATACCTTTTCCATTATTGGTGAAATTGAATATATTATGCTGCCTGTTAAGTATCCGGACAGGCAGATGGTGCTTGCAAATTTCTGTATAACAGGAGGAATCATTTACTTCCTGGGAACGGGAAAGAGAAAAGGAAAACCAATTTCCATTTATTTTATGCTGAGTCTTCTGGTTCATATGATAAATTGCTGTTTTTTCCTGTTTGCATCGGAGTATTTTCCGTATACAACCTCTGACTTTTCAGAATTATATATGAAACAGCAGATTGGGATTTGGCTTACCTTTATTATTCTGGCAGGTGCAGTAACTGGATTTTTAGGAGGAAAAGGATACCGGTACAAACTGACGGCCTTTGTCGGGATATTGATGTATTCGTTTGTGTTTGGAATAATACGCTACATATTATTTTTGTATCTTCTGCTTCAATATTCCATGCTGTATATGGCACTGATGTTTTTTGTATTTGGCCCGCTCTTTGATTTTGTCTATCTGGTAGGAATTTACGCATTGTTTGTAAACAGAATGATGAAATATTATGACTCGGGAAGCGGACGGGAGGAATGGGAATGGTCGTAAAAATATTGCAAGGTTATATGATATTCGTTATTATCCTGATGCTGTTGTACACTATCCGTCATTTCATTTTTTCGGTAAACCGTTTGCTGGGAAGACAGAGAATATACTATAACGACATCTATGCCAGCCAGATGAAGACCATTTCTGTTTTAATTCCCATGCACAATGAGGAACAGGTTTTGTCGTATGTGCTGGATGCACTGCTGGAATGTGACTATGACAGAGACCGGCTGGAAATCATTCCGATTAATGATAATTCTACAGACCGGACAAAAGAACTTTTGGAAGAATACCACAGGAAGTATGAATTTATCCGCCCAATCCACAGAGACTGCCCGGATCGGGGAAAGCCGGCAGGACTTAACGATGCGATGGCAGCTGCCAGAGGGGAAATCGTCATTGTTTTTGATGCCGATTATCGTCCGGCCAAAGATATGTTAAAGCAGCTGGCTATTGCGTTTGAGGACCCGGAAGTGGGAGCGGTTATGGGAAGGGTAATCCCTTATAACACAAACAAAAATCTGCTGACCAGATTAATTAATCTGGAACGATCCGGAGGGTATCAGGTGGATCAGCAGGCTCGGTATAATCTCCGTCTGATTCCCCAATATGGAGGAACCGTGGGGGGATTTCGAAAGGATCTGATGCTGGAATTAGGCGGATTTAACCCATTGGTTTTGGCAGAGGATACGGAACTTACATTCCGTCTCTACACCCATGGCTGGAAGGTGATTTATGCCAATTCAGCAGAATGTTACGAAGAGGCGCCGGAAACATGGGAGGTAAGAGCGCGCCAGATTCGGAGATGGTCGAGAGGACATAATCAAGTCCTGTTCCGGTACTTTTTCCGTTCGATTTTTACACCCAATATGAATCTTCGGGAAAAGTTTGACGGAATGTTTCTGCTGTTTGTCTATGCAGTTCCGTTTTTCCTGCTCCTGGGCCAGCTGGCATCTTACAGCTTGTTTTTGCTTGGAGAGATGGATTTATTTGCAGGATGGTGGGCGCTTCTGTTTGTAGGTGTGTATTGTTCATTTGGCAACTTTGCCCCTTTTTACGAGATTGGGTCGGCATTGATGCTGGATGGATTAAAGGGAGAAATACTCCTGCTACCTTTGATTATGTTTAATTTCTATTTCTATATGTGGAACATCAGTCTGGGATTTTTAGACGCGATTTGGGACGCCGTTACCAAACGCAAGGTTACCTGGGCAAAAACAGCCCGATTTGCAAAAGCAGAAAAGGGGGGAGCCTGATTGTACATAGCAGGGATTTTAGCAGCACTTTTCGTCACAATGCTGGCAGGTCCGATTGCAGCGTCTATGCTGTATTACAAAAAGAGAAAAGGCGGGATTTTAAGCATCCAGCAAAACAGGGTGCGAAATGCCAGGTATTTTGGACAGTCGTTTTCCAGAATGGTAGAAAAGAATCTTTCTAATGCGGAAGGGCAGACCATTACATTATCCAGACCAGAACCTTTTTTAGATGGAAAAGGTCAGAAAGAGTGGACGGGAACCATTGAAAAAATGGTAATAAGCCAGGACCGTGATTTTTGCCCGTCAACAAAGATAACAGAATTTCTGAAAGAAATTTACTGCAGCCAGAATGCATTTTTTTATGGCGCGCCTTTTATTATTCGTGCAGTATATGCTAAAAAATCCATGTACCTGGGAAATGGTGTCAGTCTGGTCCGCTGGGCAGATGCAGAGGAAACGTTAACCGTTGGAGATAATTGTGAACTGGGGATAAGTGTGTCTGCAAAAGACCGGATGTGCATTGGCTATGGCTGCCGGTTCCGCCGGATGTATGCACCAGAGATTTTTATCGGTCAGAGGGTGGATTCTCTGGTAAACCGGGCAGTAGAGAGAGATCCGAAGATTTACTATATGCCGGTTATGAGAGAACGGCGGGGACGGATTCGTTATGTCAGCCAGGATATGGCAGGAGAAAGCGGAACTGCTGAGTTTACAGTTACATCTGGAAGCAGTGTGACCGTGACGGAAAATATGGTTATTCAGGGAGACGTCCGCTCTCATAAGTCGGTGCGTCTGTGTGACTATGCGGTTGTCTGCGGAAGTATTTTTGCAGAAAATGATGTTTATCTGGGAAAAATGGCAATCGTATTAGGAAACATTTTCTGTCAGGGCAGCATTCATACAGATGAGGGTGCTGTAATAGGACGAAAGGGAAAGATTTGTTCGGTAATTGCCAGAGATCACATCGACTTTGGAAAAGATAATGTGGTATTTGGCTATGTTAGCTGCGAAAAGGGAGGAAAAACGGTAAAGCAGGGAGAATCCTCAGAAGAAAAGCCGGTGCTGCTTGAAAAAATGGAGCACATAAAAGAACTTTCTTTTGACAATCTGACAGATTACAAACATGCTCTCCAGCTGGGATTTCGAAAAGAAAAGGAACTTGCCCGTGTTTCAATTATTCATGGAGCAGAGGAGATCAGTGACAGTATGTTTTTCGACTGTAAAAATTTGGAAACAGTAACGGTCCCCCAGACTCTGAAACGAGTGGGAAATTACAGTTTTGCGGACTGCATCCATTTAAAAGAGTTTCATCATTTTTACGATACCCATATAGAATGGATTGGAACAGCTGCATTTGAAAACTGCAGGGAACTGACTGAAATCCGGTTTCCGGAGACTGTGCAAAGCATCGGAGGAGCAGCTTTTGCCGGATGTGAAGGAATAAAGAAAATGGAATTTCCCGAACAATCGGTTCTAAAGGAAATTGGAGATCACGGATTTCGTGGATGCAGGAAATTGGAAGAACTGGTATTGCCGGATTCTGTAAACCGTATTGGAATTAGTGCGTTTAGCGGCTGCGACAGCCTTAGACAGCTATCCATTCCGGCAGCTTGTGAACAGGAACCAGGGATTTTGGAACTCAGGGAACAGGAAGGACTTCAGATTATGCTGCGTGATGTGTGTCCACTGGAGGAAGTGAGTGAATGAAAAAAGAAAAGGTAGCGAAAGGATTGAAAGCAGCAGGTCTTTTAGCAGTATTTCTGACAAGCCTTTTTTGGATGCAGGGGTTAGTAGAGGCAGAAAAAGAGAAAACGGAACAAAAGACGTTTTCGAACAACCCTCAGATATCGGGATACAACCAGTATGGACTGGAGGGAGACAGAAAACTGGCAGATACGATCCTCTACGAAGATGAGGAACTGGTATGTTATCCGGATCGCTTTTTCTACCATTTTACCTGTTCCGAAGAACAGATTCAGATGATTTCTAAAGCAGCGGAGGCAATGGGACGCCGGTTTTCCTGGATTAATCAGATTTATATTCTTCCGGTTCCGCCCAGAGCGGTTCTGGAAAACGACTGCGAGGAAGATCGGGAAACGTTTCAGGCCTATATGCAGTCAATGGAGCAGGAACTGGCAGGAAAAGAAAAGGTTCGTCTTATCAATGTGCTGCCGGAACTGGAAGAGCACAGAGAAGAATACGTGTTCTTTCGGACAGAGGATTGCTGGACAGCCAGAGGCGCTTATTATGGAACAAATGCGTTCCTGAATGAACAGGGCAAATCCGGTATCCCTCTTAGCGACTATCAGGAGTACCAGTACAACAGCTTTTTGGGAGCCGATTATGTGAAGATAAACAGCCAGTTGTCAGGAAGGCTGGAAAATATGCCGTCAGATACCGTATTTTATTATATGCTTCCAGGAGCCGTCAATCGTATGCGTGTGTTAAAGCAGGACAAAGACGGAAATCCGGTGGAACTGTCAGAGCCATTTTTGTCTCAGACCAGGGTAGGAACCTCTGCTCTGATGGACAGGAACCTGCACCATGGCATTCTGGAAGGAGATGGAGGAGAGGAAACAGGAAGCCTTTTGTTTATTGGAGATGTAAATGGAGGTGCTATGCTTTCTTTTCTCAGACCGTATTATAACAAAATTTATATCGTAAATATCAGGCGGGAGCGGGGACTTTTTGAAAATATGGAGAGCCTTCGGAGAGAATATGGAATCCAGGATGTACTGATTGCGCAGTCAGCGGGAAAAATGGGAATCCAATCCTACAGCCTGACGATAAATGAATTGATTGACTGGGAGGGACAAACCGGATCATGAGAGAGTTTTTACAGCAGGGATTTGCTTTTTTTGCACAAGAAAGCGGCATTATTGGATGGATACGGCAGTATGAAGAGGCTGGATTCTGGTGTCTGGCGGCAGTGATGATTGTAAGCTGCCTGGCCGGTTTCTGGTGTTACAGATTATTTTTTTCCATGGTGGTTTTTATGGGTATTGTTACCTTGTGGAGTGCCGTTTTTACCAGATTTATAGACTGGAGAACAGCAGCAGCCACCTTTTCCGTTGTGGGAGTTGCAGCTGCCCTTCTGGCATACCGATGGCATCGGCTGGGCGCTGTTATTATCTGCGGACTGATTGCTGCAGGGCTGGCCTGGAAGGTTCATCTGTCCGTTGGGCTGATTGTTCTGTCCAGTGTTTCAGCAGGGATTATTTCCCTTGGCTTTCCTGTGGCAGCGCTGTGTGTGATGACGGCCTGGGGAGGAAGCGTTCTTGGAGCAGAACTGTTTCCGCACATCCTGTCCGGTGTCTGGCAGGCTGTCTTTTTTGCTGCGGGACTGGCGGTACAGGGGCTTACGGCCCGGAAACAGACATTTTTTATGAAAACCTGTCCAGGATGGTTCCATAACTGGCTGGAACAGAGAGAAAGGAAAACCCAATGAGGGTAAGGAAGGAAATCAAATATATTATTTCCATTTCCCAGGCTATCTGGCTGAAAAAGCATCTGGGGATGCTTATGAAGCCGGATTCCTCTGGGATAGATGGGACATACTGGATTAGAAGCCAGTATTACGACTCCATTGCCGACAGAGATCTTCATGACAATCTGGATGGGGTAATGGAAAAACGGAAAATACGCCTGCGTATTTATTCTCCCGATGCGAAAATGGTAAAGCTGGAATATAAATGCAAAAGCGGCTCAGATGGAACCAAACTGACGATTCTTCTTTCTCGAAAAGAGGCGCTGGACATGGAACAGAACAGATTGGAGTTTCTGTTAACCCATCCCGAACCACTGGCTGGTTTTTTATTTGCAAAAATGAATCAGAATCTTTACCGTCCCAAGACGATTGTGGAATATGAGCGGACAGCATTGTTATATCCTGTAAGCGATTTGCGGATTACCTTTGACAGAAATATCAGGGCCAGTATCAGCCCTTATGGACTGTTTGAACCGGCGCTCCATTCGATACCGATTCTGGGAGAAGACCAATGCGTGCTGGAGGTTAAATACAATGATTTTTTAGCAGCTCCATTTCGAGAAATTTTAAATGAAATTGATCAGATGCAGGTGGCAAACAGCAAATATTCAAGTGCAAGATTCCTGCAGAACTAGGGGGAGAAGTATGAGAGAATTTATTATCGAAAATCTGACGGCGGCAGAGACGCTGAGTACAGCAGTGATTGTGCTGAACAATGCAGTGGCGCTGGCAATGGCGTTTTTTATTATGTTTACATACAAAATAACCTATTCCGGTACGGCATACAGCAGAAGGTTTACGATTTCGCTGGGCTCGATTGTACTCATTACGTCCATGATTATGAGCATTATCAGCAATAACATTGCGCTGTCTTTAGGTATGGTAGGCGCTCTTTCCATCATTCGTTTCCGTACAGCAGTAAAAGATGTAAGAGATGCAGCATTTATTTTCTGGGGAATAGCGGCAGGGATTGGAGCCGGTGTGTCCCAGTATGCTCTGATCGGTATTGGAAGCCTGTTCCTGCTGGCCTTTTTTCTGCTGACCAGACAGGTTTTGGACAGTCCCAGACAGCTTTTGATTATTCAGGGAAGTTTGAAAGCACAAAATGAAATCGAGGCGGTTGTAGAAGAACATTTTAAAGGACAGGCTCATCAGAATATTAAGAATGCGGCAGGAACGACCTGCGAAATGGTATACAGCATAAAAGAGGGAGAACTTAAAAAGGCAAATGAAAAAGAAATGATAGATATTGTCCAGCGGCTTTTCCGGGTAGACGGAGTAGAACGGGTAAATCTGGTAGAGCAGCAGGATGAGATAGCCCGTTAAACGGTGGTGAAGAGAATGAAAAAATGGATAACCTGCTGCTTTGCAGGCACGCTGCTGCTTGCAGCGACAGTAACGGCTGAACATCAATATCAAAAAATTGTGGTGAAACCGGCAGTATCGAATCAGGCGCTGAAGCCGGTCAATCAGTGGGAGCAGCCGGATAAAAAAGCATTGGAGGACTGCGGGCTGGGCTATTTTGAGACCAGCCTGCCTGTTTTATTGATCGACACACAACATCAGCAGATAACAAAAGAAAATAAAATCCAGGCCAGTCTTGCAGTCTTAAATCAGAGAGAAGACGGCCAGCCCAGATCGATTTTGGAGACGCCGGATGTGCAGTTTCCGATTACGATAAAATACAGAGGGGCATCTTCTTATTCCCAATTTGACAAAAAACAGTACCGGATAGAATTCTATGAAAAAAAAGAACATGGAAAGCGGCTGGACTATGCATTTTTGGGAATGGGAGCAGACAGCGAATGGGTGTTAAATGGTCCGTTTTTGGATAAAACCTTAATGAGAAACCGGCTGATATATTCATTAGGAAGAGAGATATTTGAGTGGGCTCCGGATTCCAGATATGCAGAGGTATTTCTGGACGGGGAATACCAGGGCGTGTACCTGGCAGTGGAACCGGTAACCAATGGAGCCAGCCGCCTGCGTTTAAGCAAATTTGGCCTTCTGTCTGGAGAAACTCCCTATATCGTAAAACGGGATCGGGTGGGAACGGAAGAAAACCCGTTACAGACCTATGGGAAAACAGAAGGAAAAACCAGCAATGATTTATATATCAGCTATCCTTCGGCCAGCAGGATAACCGAACGGCAGAAAGAGTGGATTGAACAGGATATTAGTAAGTTTGAACAGGTTTTGTACTCTGATTATTTTGCAGATCCTCAGATTGGATATGCCAGGTACATTGATGAGAAATCATTTGCAGATTATGTTGTGTTAAATGAAGCGGTTATGAATCAGGATGCAGGAAACCTTTCCACGTATATCTATCAGGAACTGGGGGGAGAAATGCAGATGACCATTTGGGATTATAACAACTGCTATGATAATTATCAATGGTTCTCTCAGGACTTTACCAGATTTTTTACGGATGACAAGGCCTGGTTTGGCAGACTGCTTCAGGACAGGGCCTTTGTAGACAGGGTGGTGTCGCGGTACTATGAACTGCGCAGTTCGACCCTGTCAACGGAACATATATATGAAAGGATAGAGCAGCTGGAACAGGAACTGGGGGAAGCGAAAGAACGGAACTTTGCAGTGTGGGGATACAGCTTTTATGAAAATATGCTTGTCAGATCGGATGAAAATGCAAATCCGGATTCCTGTTCAGCGGCCATGACCCAGCTAAAAGAGGCAATAGAACAACGATTTGCCTTTCTGGATGCACATATAGAGGATTTATACAAAAACTGCATAAATTAGAAGGGGACAGACAATGAAAAAGATTATGCTTGTATTTGGAACAAGGCCAGAGGCCATAAAAATGTGTCCTTTAGTAAAGGAACTGAAAAAAAGTTCTGTTTTCGAGACTGTGGTGTGCGTAACCGGGCAGCACAGGGAAATGCTAAGACAGGTTTTAGACATATTTCAGGTTACGCCGGATTACGATCTGGACATTATGAAGCAGGGACAGGATCTGTATGATATTACAACCCAGATTCTGCTGAAGATGAAAGCGGTACTGAAAGAGGAAAAACCGGATCTTGTCCTGGTTCATGGAGATACCACAACTGCTTATGGAGCGGCATTAGCTGCGTTTTACCAGCAGATTCCCATCGGACACGTAGAAGCAGGGCTGCGTACCTATAACCTGTATTCTCCTTATCCGGAGGAGTTTAACCGTCAGGCAATCGGACTGATGGCAGCTTATCATTTTGCTCCTACTGAAACTGCCAGACAGCATCTGCTGAATGAAGGAAAAAAAGATGAGAGGATTTGGGTAACGGGAAATACCGGAATTGATGCCCTGTTCACAACGGTGAAAAAAGAGTTTTCCAATCCGGTTCTGGAATGGGCAAACGGTTCCAGACTGCTGCTGGTCACTGCTCACAGAAGAGAAAATCTGGGTGAGCCCATGCATTCCATGTTTCGGGCAATTCGCAGAATTGCAGAGGAATTTCCGGATATAAAGGCAGTATATCCGGTTCATCTGAATCCGCAGGTCCGGCAGATTGCCAGAGAAGAACTGGATGGATGCGAAAACATCCGGCTGATGGAACCGTTATCTGTAGATGAATTCCATAATTTTTTAGACAGAAGCTATCTGATTCTTACAGACAGCGGCGGTATTCAGGAAGAAGCCCCGTCTTTGGGAAAGCCGGTTCTGGTCATGCGGGACACTACCGAACGTCCGGAAGGAATTGCGGCCGGAACGCTTCTTTTAACCGGGACGGAAGAGGAAACGATCTACCAGAATGTAAAAAAGCTGTTAACGGATAAACAGGCTTATCAGGCAATGAGTGAAGCGAAAAATCCATATGGAGACGGAAAAGCCAGCGCCAGAATCCGAAGTGTCCTGGAGAATCTTTAAACATGAAATGGAAGAAATGGAACATACTTGCATTGCTGGCGGCTGGACTGGTACTGGTTCAGCACAGCTGTGCAATTGCCCAGGAGCGGGCTGCTGTCGAAGAAAAGATGGAAGCGGCCAGAGGATATCTGGAGAAAGAAAAACAATGGATTCGGGAAAATCAGGGGCAGTATGGGGAGATTTATCTGAATGGTACAGAAGCCGGAGATGTGAATCCTTATTTTGCCTGCCAGGCGGCAGAAGGCCTTTTAGCCGGAGAAGTAACAGAAGAAGATTTTGAGCGGGTGGCCGCCTATCTTTCCTGGCATAGTCAGAAACTGGCAGAAAGAAACGGGATTATCTGCCATTACAGGAGACAGGCAGATGGAAGTTTACAGCCGAATAACGTATACGATTCGGTGGATTCCTACATTGCAGTGTATATCAGCCTTTTAAGCGATTATGCAGAGAAAGGCGGAAGTCTGCTGAAGATCCATCGATGGACAGAAGCGGCAGATGTAAGCATAGATATGCTGGAACAATTGATGAAGGATGGCCTTACGTCTGTTTCACTGGAAAATCCCACCCGGTATTTAATGGATAACGCAGAGGTATATGAGGCCTGCAGTAAACTGGATGCCCTGCTGCAGTCCCCGCAGCTTAATGAGATAACCTGGGAAGGAAAGAAAAAGGCGGCTCAGTTTTCCAGTCAGATGAAGGAAATGCAGAAAAATGCAATCGAAAGCTTTTTGTGGAATCCAACAGAAACCCGATATGAGGTAGGGCTGAAAGAGAATGGGATTCCGGTTGGATTTGCAGGATGGGACAGATTTTACCCAGAGTGTGCAGCTCAAATCTATCCGGTTGTCTGCGGTGTGCTTTCCCCTTCAGAAGAACGGGCTGAACTGCTGTATAATAGCCTGAACCACCATATTGAGTGGGAAGACGGAATAGGGACAGAAGAATTTGAATGGCCGGTTTTGGCATTTGCCGCAATCAAAATGAAGGATTTTTACAGAGGGGAGCAATATTTGGAGTACTATCAGGAAAGGTATGCGGAATATAGGAAATACCCCTTTCATACAGCAAATTCCGGATGGGCGGCAAGGGCATATGGAGAACTGGTTACCTTCTATGAAAGCAGACTGGGGAGAGAACAATGAAAGACAGAAAAAAAGTGAAAATCTGGACAGAGATAGTGGTGGGACTTGTACTGGTTTTCAGCCTTTTTATATTGATTTCGGATCAGATGGGGATCTGGGATCGGTATCTGGAGGCGGCGGCTGCTGCGCAAAGGGAAGAGGTACTGGGGCTGGAAAACGGAGAATGGAAATACCTGAATGGCCAGGAAGAACCGGAATCTGGAAGGCTTTGGAGCAGTATCTGGTATGACGATTCAAAATGGCTTTTAGGAACCGGTATTTTTGCAGACGAAAGTTATGCAGAGGCAGATGCTGTTTTGAATCCGGGGTCCAGGGAAAATCCGGGCGGAACCTGTTTCTTTCGAAAAACATTTCTGGCAGATACGACAAGTCCGGATCAGATCCTTTCGGGAATGTTATACTACCAGGGAGGCATTGTAATATATCTGAACGGAACCCCGGTTTTTTCCGGAAATATTCCGGAAGGAGGGTATCAGTCGAATCTGGAGGCCGGATCGGCTGAAACGGATAAAGGAATACGGGTCAGCCAGCTTGAGATTACGGATCTTTCTGCATTAAAAGACGGAAAAAATGTGCTTGCCGCAGAACTTCATCGGGAAAGCTATCAGACATCAGAACTGTATTTTCACCTGGAGGGACTGACGCTGAAAACCAGTGAAGAAGAGGAAGGGAACATTGGGACAGATGGTCTGATAATCGAACAGGGGTCATCGGAGACAGAGGTTCGGATTAACTGGATGACGGATAAGACCGGTTCATACCAGGTTGAATATGCAGATGTCTGGTCGGATTTGCAGATTAAGGAGTCAGATGATTTTCCGGAGGACTGGGCAAAACGGGTACCAATGTCCGAAACACAGATAGAAAACCGGGAATGGTACCTGAACAAGGCGGTACTTTCCAGGCTGAAGCCGGGATCCAGATATGTATTCCGGATTACCGGAACCGGAACTAACGATACCTCAGAAGTCATGGAGTTTACGGTGCCCGGACCGAAGCGGTTTTCCGGCCTGGTATTGGGAGATCCTCAGCTGGGGTCTTATGGGCAGGATGACCGGATCCTCTGGAGCGCCAGTCTGGAAGCAGCAGAACAATGGATACCAAAGGCAGATATGGTGATTGTTCTGGGGGATCAGGTTGATGGGGTTGGAAGCGAAGAACAGGTACTGGAAACCTTCTGGTATTATCGGACACCCCGTCAGTTAAAAGAACGGCCCTGGATTATGATACGGGGAAACCATGAAGCGGCAGGAAGTGCAGAGAAGTTTTTTAACCAGCAATTTTTGGAAACGGGGAAGAAAGAAGGAGAGGACAGTTTTCTTACCTGTCAGGATACCCTGATTTTAAAACTGGATTCAAACAATACGGATATGGAATATCATCAGCAGTTTATCGCAGAGACGGTAAAGGAATATCCGAGAAAATGGAATATTGTGCTGATGCATCACTCTCCTTACAGCCAGGGAACCCACAGAGAGGATGAAAATATAAAACATATGAGAGAAGAACTGGGCCCTCTGTTTGAAGAAGTGAACATTGATTTGGTTTTGTCCGGACATGATCATATTTATTCCAGAACAACTCCCCAGGGCGGCAATACGGTTTATGTGACAATGGGTTCCTCAACTGGCAATAAATTTTATGAGAAGACAAAAAACGAACAGAACCAGATCGTATATCAGGAAGAAAAACCTGTGGCAGGATATCTGGAGATAGACAATTCCCGGATTTGTCTTACTGTATATGAATTGGAAAAAGGAACCATAATTGACAAAGTTGAAATAAAATCCCGTTGACAGCATTTTATTCCTATGCTATCATAGCAGAGTATGAGTAAACGCCGAAACTCAGCCGGCAGGATCACTCCAACCACGGCTTGGTTTACGGTAAGTTTCAATTTATTTTAAGGAGGATATTACCATGATTTCTAAGGAAAAGAAAGCAGCTATTATCGCAGAGTATGGCAGAAAGCCAGGAGATACCGGTTCTCCAGAAGTTCAGATCGCTATCTTAACTGCAAGAATTACTGAATTAACCGAGCACTTAAAGAGCAATCCAAAGGATCATCATTCCAGACGCGGTCTGCTGATGATGGTAGGTCAGAGACGTGGTCTGTTAGACTACTTAAAGAAATCTGATCTGGAAAGCTATCGTGCACTGATCGAAAAGTTAGGCATCAGAAAGTAATTTTGCTGCTGTTAGGGTGGAGAGGTTTCTCCGCCCTATATTTGTTAAAGAAAGGGTTCAGTCCCGGAACGGCAAAAGGACATACCGAGACCGCTGACGTATCCATGACCCTTAAGAGAGTCGTGTACAGGTCAGTAGTTTCGGATCTTTTGCCGCAGACAATGATTATTTTAGAATGAAAAAGGAGACACACTATGTATAAGAGTTTTAGTATGGAATTAGCAGGCCGTACTCTGACCGTAGATGTAGGCAGAGTTGCAGCACAGGCCAATGGCGCAGCATTCATGCATTATGGCGATACCGTAGTTCTTTCTACTGCTACTGCTTCTGACAAGCCAAGAGAGGGAATCGATTTCTTCCCGCTGAGCGTTGAGTATGAGGAAAAACTGTACTCCGTAGGAAAGATTCCAGGCGGATTTAACAAGAGAGAGGGAAAAGCATCTGAGAATGCGATCTTAACCTCCCGTGTTATCGACAGACCAATGCGTCCTCTGTTCCCGAAGGATTACCGCAATGACGTTACCTTAAACAACCTGGTAATGTCTGTTGATCCGGACTGCAGCCCGGAACTGACCGCTATGCTGGGTTCTGCGATTGCAGCAACCATTTCGGATATCCCATTTGACGGCCCTTGTGCAACGACACAGATTGGTTTAATTGACGGAGAGTTGATTGTCAATCCGACCAATGCCCAGAAGAAGGTTTCTGATATGGCATTGACCGTTGCTTCTACCAGAGAAAAAGTTATCATGATCGAGGCTGGCGCTAAGGAAGTTCCAGAGCAGGTTATGATTGACGCTATTTTCAAAGCCCACGAAGTAAACCAGGAAATTATTAAGTTTATTGATACCATTGCTGCAGAATGCGGCAAGGAAAAACATTCTTACGAGAGCTGTGCAGTTCCGGAAGAACTGTTTGCTGCAATCCGGGAGATTGTTACTCCGGAAGAGATGGAAGCAGCAGTTTTTACTGACGAAAAGCAGAAGAGAGAAGAAAACATCCGCGTGATTACCGAGCGTCTGGAAGAGGCGTTTGCAGAAAACGAAGAGTGGCTGCCTCTCCTTGGAGATGCTGTTTACCAGTATCAGAAGAAGACTGTCCGCAAGATGATCTTAAAGGATCATAAGCGTCCGGACGGCCGCGGCATTACAGAAATCCGTCCTCTGGCAGCAGAAGTGGATCTGCTTCCAAGAGTACATGGTTCCGGTATGTTTACCCGTGGACAGACCCAGATTTTAAATGCATGTACTCTGGCTCCATTATCTGAGGCACAGAAATTAGACGGTCTGGATGAAAACGAGACTGCTAAGAGATATATGCATCACTATAATTTCCCGTCCTACTCTGTAGGCGAGACCAAGCCATCCAGAGGCCCGGGACGCCGTGAAATCGGTCATGGCGCACTGGCAGAGAGAGCATTAGTTCCGGTACTGCCAAGTGAGGAAGAATTCCCATATGCAATCCGTACAGTATCTGAGACCATGGAGTCTAACGGTTCTACTTCCCAGGCAAGTATCTGTGCGTCTACTCTGTCCTTAATGGCAGCAGGCGTTCCGATTAAGAGCATGGTAGCAGGTATTTCCTGCGGTCTGGTAACTGGTGATACAGATGACGATTATATCGTTCTGACTGACATCCAGGGTCTGGAAGACTTCTTTGGCGATATGGACTTTAAGGTAGGCGGTACCCACAAGGGTATTACTGCAATCCAGATGGATATTAAGATTCACGGATTGACCCGTCCGATTATCGAAGAGGCGATTGCAAGATGCCGGGAAGCCAGAATCTACATCATGGATCAGGTTATGGCTCCAGTTATTTCCGAACCAAGAAAAGAATTAAGCAAATATGCTCCTAAGATCCGCCAGATTACCATCGATCCCCAGAAGATTGGTGATGTAGTCGGAAAACAGGGCAAAGTGATTAACAAAATTATTGAAGAAACCGGTGTAAAGATTGACATTGAAGATACCGGAGCAGTCAGCGTATGTGGTACAGACGCTGCGATGATTGAAAAAGCTGTCAACATCATCAACAGTATTGTAACAGACATTGAAGCTGGTATGATCTTTACTGGAAAAGTTGCCCGTATTATGAATTTCGGCGCTTTTGTAGAACTGGCTCCAAATAAAGACGGTATGATTCACATTTCCAAGCTGGCAGACCGCCGTGTTGCAAAGGTAGAAGATGTGGTAAATATTGGAGATGAAGTTACTGTAAAAGTAATTGAAGTTGACAAGATGGGTAGAATCAATTTAAGCATGCGTCCAAGTGACTTAGCAAAAAAAGAAGAAGCCAGGGAAGAACATGCGGTTGATGCAGAATAAAGAATAGACAGGGCCGCTGTCCTTGATGGACGGCGGCCTTTTTGCACCCATAGAACAGATTGCAGCAGAGGAAGACATCAATGAGAAAAAACAGATTATACGCTATAGGGCTGGGGCTGGTACTAGGACTTGCAAGTCCCTGTATCCCATCTTTTGCAGAAACAGGGGCGCAGCTTCCCGAACTGGAAGCGCCGTCAGAAACGGAGACACCAGCGGAAACAGAATCACCAGCAGAAACAGAAGCGCCAGCAGAAACAGAAGCGCCAGCAGAAACAGAAACACAGGCAGAAACACAGGCTCCGTCCGCTCCGCAGGCAGAGGGGCCTGGGCAGGGAATGTCAGAAGCAGACGGGGGGACAATCTCCCATACAGGGGAAGCGCCAAAGGATTATTCCCAGATAGGTCCGGGGATGGGAATGCCTTCCGGCGGCAGTTCTTCCCAGCCATCAAACCAGGAATTTACATCTATGACAGTGGAAAATCCGGTTGTGCAGGTGGCAGAAAAATATTCTTATGAGCAGATGGAAGCGGATATTCAGGAGCTGCAGAAGCGGTATGGAACAGCCCATATGCAGGTAACCGTAATTGGCACTTCTGCAGACGGCCGGAAAATTTACGATATAATGGCAGGAAATCCCAATGCAGGAAAACACGTGTTAATCCAGGGGGCAATTCATGCCAGGGAATATGCCAATCCGCTTTTGATGATGAAGCAGATTGAAGATATTCTGGCTTTTTACGATACGGGTTTCTATCATGGAAGAAGGATTTCAGATTTGTTAAATCAGGTGACAATTCATTTTGTGCCTATGGCAAATCCTGACGGAGTCGCGTTAAGCCAGTTTGGTCTGGATGCCCTTCATTCCCAGCAGTTAAAACAGACGGTTCAGACGGCTTATACATCGGATCTGGCGGCAGGACGGACCACTCAGGAGTTTTCCAGATATCTGGAACGCTGGAAATCCAATGCAAGAGGCGTGGACTTGAATCACAATTTTGACGCACTGTGGACCAATACTTCCAGCAACTGGATGCTGCCTTCATTTTCTGGATATAAGGGACTGACGCCGGTATCAGAGCCGGAATCACAGGCACTGGTAAATCTGATGAACAGCAATTATCCGTGGGCGGCTGTATTAAATTATCATTCTATGGGAAAGGTGATTTACTGGGACATCGAAGGAAACAAAGAGAAGGAGAAATCCCAGCAGTTAGCCCAGCTTATGTCAGCGGCAACCGGCGGCTACCAGATGCTGCACAGCGGAGGTGGGGGCGGTTTTAAAGACTGGGTTCAGTTAAAGGAAAATCCAGTGCCGAGCATTACAGTAGAAACGGGAAAAATGGATTGTCCAATGCCTGTTTCTGAGTTTGAAAGCATATGGGCAGAAAACCGGACAGGCTGGGTAGTTACTGCAGAGTTTGTGTTGTCCTACTAAGGAGTACAAGATGTTAGAAGTAGATGGAATCTGTAAAACCTATCGGAAAAAGCAGGTTTTGTCAGGGGTTTTCCTGACTGCAGAACCTGGACAGTGCGTAGGCATTGTTGGGGGAAACGGCTGCGGGAAGACGACGCTTTTGTCGATTTTAGCTGGCGCCAGAAAAGCGGATAAAGGAAGCGTAAAGGCAGACGGAATGGAGATTCTGGGCAAACCAGCTCTCCAGGCGGCAAAGATTGCTTACGTGCCCCAGGAAAATCCATTTATGGACGAGTTAAGCGTAAAGGATAATCTAAGCCTATGGTATAAAGGCGACCGGTCTGCCATGAAAAGGGATTTGGAAGATGGTCCGGCTGCCATGCTGGGAATCAACCAGTTTTTAACCACTCCGGTAGGGAAGCTTTCCGGAGGGATGAAGAAGCGCTTATCCATTGCATCTGCTTTGGCGGGCCATGAAAAAATCTTGATTATGGATGAGCCGGGAGCCGCCCTGGATTTGGTGTGCAAGGAAATCATCCAGGAATATATGAAACAGTACATACAGGATGGGGGAACCATCATTTTAGCATCCCATGAACTGGCGGAACTGGCAGTCTGTTCTAAAATGTATGTGTTAAAGCACGGCGTGACAGAAGAAATTCCCTGCGGCCTGACGGTAGCACAGCTTACTGCCAGATTTTAATACCGGAAAACCTGTTACAGGCAGCTTTTCCTGATGTTTCACAATAAAAATTCTGACAGCAGCCGCTGTCGAGAGGAGGAGAAACCGTATGAACGAGTTAAAAACAAAAAAGGGGATGATAATTGGAGGTGCTGCCATTGCGGCAGCGGCAGTAGTGGGGATTGGCGTTTTTGCCGTTACCTCCAAGGATCCAAAGACAGTTGTAACCGATGCGTTTAAAGGCGTATATGCAGCGGATCGGGTCAATCCGTCAGAAGAAATGTTCGGACTTGGACAGCTTTTCGGGCAGTTTGAGACCACTGGCGCGGAAATGGGGCTGGAGTTTACCTATACAGGGGCAAATGACGAGATACTGGATATGCTTACTGGAAGCGGAATTACAGTCAAGGCAGCTTCTGACGTTGTAAATAAGAAATTTTCTGAGCAGATCGGAATTCTTTACAGCGGTATGGAATTAGGAAATCTTACAATTTATGGGGACGAGAATGACCTGATGGCCGCCCTTCCAGAATTGACGTCAAAAGTGTTTACGATTCATTATGCAGAGGATCTGCCGGAGCAGATTGCAAATTCCCCGCTGATGGCAATGAGCGGATATGAAATGGGCGAGGAAGAGAAACAGGCCATCGACAATTATGTGTCCTATTTCACCAGTATTTACAGCGGAGAAAAGAAGCCGTTTGATTTGAAGGGGCTGTGGAAGCGGTACAAAGAAGGAAGCCAGGCCATGGAGAGTTTTAAGGAAGCGCTGACCGTAACAAAGGCAGACAGCGCCCAGCTTCTGTACAATGGAAGCGAACAGAAGTGTACCGGATATGATGTGGTGGTTCCCAAGGCCGCGTTAATTGAGTTTTTAAAAACCACATCCAGGTTCTTTTTGGAAGATGAAAGTCTGAAAAATGATGTGATGGAGTATGTAATAGCTCTGAGCGTCCTGGATGAAATACCCTTTGATGCTTCAGACTGGGACGAACTGGGAGCTGCCTGTGACCAGGCGATTGCGCAGTTGGATCAGATACTGGACGGCGACATTGCCATGCGGGTATATGTAACCAGAAAAGGACAGCTTGCCAGCATGGACGCTTCTGGTAAATTGAAAGAAGAAGGAACCGTTTTGGATATGAATGTAAAAGCGGTTTTAGAAGGCGGAAGCTATCCGACCCAGAATGGAACTCTGACCTTTACCACCACAGACGGAACGGATACGGCAGTTGCCCGTCTTACAAAAAATGGGGAATATACCGACGCATCTTATCACAGCCGTTTGGATGGCCAGATAGAGTATGGCGGGGAAACAATGGGAATCGGATATGAAAATACGTATGACCGGACTACTGGAGACTCTGCGGTACAGATTACCTTTGGCAGCAGCGAGGGACTTGGCATTGACGAGACCGAGATTACCATAAACGGAGTTGTAGATGAACTGGAAAAGGGCAAAAAGATTCATTACACAATGGATTCCCTTGTAGTGAAAGAACCGGCAAGCGGCATATTCTATGAAGTTTCCGGCGCATTTTACCTGGGAGAACTCCAAAGTGAGATTACGGCTCCGGAAGGAGAAGAGATGGATGTGCTGACGGCTTCTAAAGAAGACTGGGAAGAACTGCTGAATGAGGTTATGATGAATCTCTACTCCCTGATTTTAGGCGGCGGCCTGTCTGAATAAACAACAGGAGGGAATATGCGGACATTTTTGGTATATGTGAAACTAGAACTGAAAAGGGCGTTGCAATTCCTTCCGTGGATAGCTGCGGGGGCAATGGTACTGGCAGGATTGCTGGGCTCCATTGCCCTTTTTGCCTTCCGCACGTTGGAAAGCGGAGCGGAACTGGATAAACTGAAGGTAGGCGTTGTTGTACCAGAAGAAGATGGACTGGCAAAAAAAGCAGTATCCATGTTGGGGACTTTGGACAGTGTAGAAAGTATCTGCCAGTTTGTCTTTACAGAAGAAGAGGATGGGAAAAAACGGACAGAGGCAGGGGAGTTTGCCTGTCTGATGGAAGTGCCGGAAAACTTTGTAGGAAGCATTATTGACGGAAGCAACCGGCCGGTTACCATCTGGTTTCCCAGGCCATTAGGCGTGGAAGAGCAGATTTTTAAAGAACTGGCAGAAGCAGGAGCCAGAACCTTGTCCAGCGCCCAGGCTGGGATCTATGCAGCCGGACATATGAACGGTCTTTACGGGATACCGGCAAGCATCCAGGAAGCAGAGCGGTATCTGAATACAAAATACTTGTCTTACAGCCTGGATCGGGAGGGGTATTTTAAGAGGCGCCAGGTTTCTTCGACAGAAGATGTTTCAATAGAGGTTCATTATATGGCGGCGGCAGCGGTCTTTTTTCTGCTGCTGTCCGGTATTCCAGCAGGCCGTCTTTTTACGGAAGACAACCGATCCAGGCAGGAAAAGCTGAAACTTTTAGGGATTGGAACTGGAAGCCGGATTGTGGCAAAAGCGGTTGGAATGACGGTATTGCTGATGTTATTGGCGGGATTTTTAGCGATGGCGGCTGGAATAGCTAGCTTCTTTTTAAAAGACACTGGTTTGCCAGAAGCGCTGTCTTCAATTTGGTCGGTAATAGAAGAAAAAAGCAGGGGAACGGTATTTTTCCGGATAGGGCTGGCAGCCGCTGTCTTTGCTGCGTCGGCATCTCTCATTGTCCTTTGCTATAGCCTGTCCGGAACGCTGATTGGCGGGATGATGGTGCTGTTTTTGGGGACTTGCGGAATGATGGTAATTTCCGGCGGATTTTTGCCGGAAGTCTTTCTGCCTCAAAGCTTTCAAAAACTGTCTGGGTACCTCCCGACTACCATTCTGCTTTCCGGGATAAAAGGATTTTTTCAGAGCGGGGAAAACTGGAGCCTGGTTATCAGGCTGTGGGCAGTCAGCGCCGGTTCCCTTCTGATTGCCGGAATCAGGAAAGGAGGAGGGGAATGAGAAGAATGGCAGTCTGGTTTTATCTTTCCATAAAAAGATGGCTCCTGCATCCTGGATTTACGGTTATGCTGTTTGTCATACCCATCCTTTTGTGGGGAATTTCCCAGTTGGAGCCAGAGGAAACAGAACGGATCCGGATTGGGGTGGCGTCAGAGGATTCAGGACTTGGAAGAGAAGTGGCAGAGGATCTGATCCGCATGGGAACAGAAGAAAGTATGTTTGAATTTGTTCTCTATCACAACGAAGAAGAATTAAAACAGGCCGTCCGGACCAGGCAGGCAGAGTGCGCCTACTTGTTTCCGGAAGGATTTGAAGAAAAAATGAATCAGGGAAGATATAAGCGGTCGATCCTTGTGTATACAGCGCCGTCTACCATTTTAGAACCTCTGGCAGGAGAAGTTGTATATTCTGTTTTAGCGTCCAGATATGATGGGATGATTTTTGCAGATTACATCGAAAACCAGGGGAAAGAGGGAGAACTTCTGAAAGAAGAAGCCCTTTCCTGGTATCAGGTGTATCAGGAAAATGGCAGTACCTTTGGATTTGAATTTCGTACCTCACTGGAAAAGCCTGTACTGGAAAAGAAAAGCATTTTCCCAGTACGGGGCCTGATTGGAATTTTTGTGTTTTTATCGGCTTTTTTTGCAGCCTGCAGTGTAAAAGAGGATGAAAGAAACGGACTGTTTCTGGCAGTTCCTTATGGAGAACGGACAGTTTGCAGAATCGGAGCCCTGGCGGCGCCGGTATGTCTGGCGGCTTTGTCCGGACTGGTGGGGCTGTGGGCAGCCGGTGAAGTCCAGAACGTGATTTTAGAGATGGCAGCTCTGGCTGTCTGCGGGGCGGGAGCCGTTTTTTATGCTGGTCTGGCCTGTATAGCGGCTCCAAAACCAGAATGGATAGCGATGTGTATTCCGGTTCTGGCTCTGGGACTTTTCCTGGTATGTCCGATTTTTATAGATGCTGGAAAATGGCTGGACGGGATTGAAACTGTCCGCAGATTCCTGCCGCCGGCCTGGTATCTTCAGTTCTTTTAAAATTCGTTCAAAAGAATATTTCGGGAAAATCCGTACATTCTATCTACAGATATAAAAATGAAAGTTTCGCTGATGAGAGGAGTATACGGATATGAATGGAAATGCAGAACTGCTGAA
This sequence comes from uncultured bacterium, assembly GCA_905215625.1. Taxonomy (GTDB): domain Bacteria; phylum Bacillota; class Clostridia; order Lachnospirales; family Lachnospiraceae; genus UMGS1370. The sequence goes on along the minus strand of CAJMQQ010000035.1, from coordinate 7,178 downwards.
TTTTATTTATCAGAATTCCCAGATGGGTGTGGAAACCATGGAACAGTTAATGGGAATGACAAAGGATGAGGAATTCCATGGTTTTCTGGGAAAGCAGCAGGAAGGTTACCGGAATTTCCACAAAAAGGCCAAGCAGATGCTTTGTGAAAACGGATTCGATGAAAAAGGACTGGGAACATTTGAAAAACTCCGGACTTACTTGATGATTAACGTCCAGACCATGGCAGATAAGAGCGTTTCTCATATGGCAGAAATGCTGATTCAGGGAAGTACAATGGGAATTAATGACGCTATTAAAAAAGTGAGAGAGTATCCGGACGCGGATCCAAAGTCTGTAAAGCTGATGGAAGAACTTCAGAAATTTGAAGAGAAAAGTCTGGAAAAGTTAAAAGGGTTTTTATAGAACAAAAGCTGCAGGGACATTCCTGACCGGAGTGCTCTCTGCAGCTGTTTTTTATGCTTGTACTTCTTCTGCGATTTTCCCAGCCAGAGTTTCCAGAACTTCTAACTGGCCATCTTTTAAAGAAGATTTTAAACTTACGCTGGTCTCTAAGACCGTCATGTTTTTCATGGTTTCCAGAATCGCCTTCATTTGTTTAGAAGCGGTACTTGCCCAGGAACCGTTGTCTAATAAAGCTACGGTACGGTTCTGCAGGTTTAACGCCTTCATATCTAAAAGCACGTGTTCCATAGCTGGATATAATCCGCCGTTATAAGTAGGAGCAGCCAGGACAATGTGACTTGCCCGGAAGGACTCGGAAATGCACTGGGAAACGTGGGTAGAAGAAACGTCGTATACGGCGATGTTCTTGATTCCTTTGTCAGCCAGCATGGCAGCCAGGACATTGGCAGCATTTTCTGTATTGCCGTACATAGAACCATAAAGGATCACAACGGACTTTTCTTCCGGCGTATAAGTACTCCAAAGCTGATACTTGTCCAGCAGATAGGAAATATGATTTCTCCAGATTGGGCCGTGCAGAGGGCAGATTATTTCAATATCAAAAGTGCTTAACTTTTTAATGGCATTCTGAACCTGTGCGCCGAATTTGCCAACAATGTTGGTGTAATATCGTCTGGCATCATTTAACCAGTCTCTGTCAAAATTGATTTCATCATTAAAAATATTGCCGTTTAATGCGCCGAAAGTACCGAAAGCATCTGCAGAAAACAGCACTTTTTCGGAAACTTCGTAGGTCACCATTACTTCCGGCCAATGTACCATAGGAGTCATGGCAAAGGTTAAAGTGTGGCTTCCCAGCTCTAAGGTGTCGCCCTCTTTTACGATAACGGAACGGCTGGACAGGTCGGAAATCTCATAAAACTGCCCCATGATCTGAAACGTTTTTGCATTTCCTACCAATTTTACTTCTGGATGCAGGGCGAGAATGTCGGCAATCGCGGAGCAGTGATCCGGCTCCATGTGGTTGATTACCAGATAATCCAGAGAACGGCCGTTTAATACGTGCTGGACGTTTTCCAGAAACTGTGAGCGGATAGAAGGATCTGCTGTGTCCATGAGAACTGTTTTTTCATCCAGGATGACATAGGAGTTATAAGAGACGCCATTGGGGACAGGAAACAGATTTTCAAATAATGCAAGACGGCGATCATTTCCACCTACCCAATGAATACTGTCAGTTATTTTTCTGGTACAATACATGAAATACCACCTTTCTGTGAATCAATATATGGAATGGGGGATTAGTTATAACTTACTTCAGTACTCCAAATTCAATATTATACTATAAAGTTTCCAAAATGTCATCGGTTTATCAATGATTTTAAGGAAAAAAACAGAAAAATACCATAGTTGCTGTTTTTCAGAGAAAATAGGGGTGTTCTATTTGGCAAACTTATGATAAACTATACTCAGTATGCCTATAGATATATTAAGGAGGAATTCCCTATGATTCAGAAGTTAATTGAAAAAATTCAGAAAACCAAAGCGCCTATCTGTGTCGGACTGGATCCAATGCTGTCTTACCTTCCAGATCATCTGCTGCAGAAGTCTTTTTCCGAGTACGGTGAGACATTAGAAGGTGCAGCTGACGCAATCTGGCAGTTTAATAAAGCGATTGTAGACGCTACCTATGATTTGATTCCATCTGTAAAGCCTCAGATCGCCATGTATGAGCAGTTTGGCATCGAAGGCTTGAAAGTGTATAAGAAAACCGTTGATTACTGTCAGGAAAAAGGTCTGGTTGTAATCGGCGATGCCAAGAGAGGCGACATCGGTTCTACTTCCGCTGCATACGCAACCGCACATATTGGAAACGTAAAAGTAGGATCCAACGTATTTTCCGGCTTCGGCACAGATTTTGTAACCGTTAATCCATATTTTGGAACAGACGGCATTAAGCCATTTGTTGACGCCTGCAAGGAGAACGACAAGGGTCTGTTTATTCTGGTTAAGACTTCCAATCCTTCCAGCGGCGAATTCCAGGACAAGTTAGTAGACGGACGTCCGGTATATGAGCTGGTTGCAGATAAGGTAGTAGAGTGGGGCAAAGAGTCCATGGACGGAACCTACAGCAACGTAGGCGCGGTAGTGGGCGCAACTTATCCGGAAATGAGCCGCATTTTAAGAAAATTAATGCCGAACACCTATTTCTTAGTACCTGGCTACGGCGCTCAGGGCGGTACTGCAGAAGACTTAAAATACTGCTTTAATGAAGACGGTTTAGGCGCTATTGTCAACTCTTCCAGAGGCATTATTGCAGCTTATAAGAAAGCTCCTTATGACAAGTTTGGTCCGGAACACTTTGCTGATGCTTCCAGACAGGCAGTGATCGATATGGCAGCAGACATTAACAGCGTATTATAATCGACCAGGAGGAAACTATGGCACAAGTAAAATTAACAGCAGTCGTAGCCAGTCAGGAAAAACTGGCAGACGGCATTTACAGTATGTGGATTGACGCAGAGCCGGTAGCTTCCAAGGCAAAGGCCGGACAATTTGTTTCCGTATATTCCAAAGACGGCGCAAAACTGCTTCCAAGACCCATCAGCCTTTGTGAAGTAGAAAAAGAACAGGGCCGGATCCGTCTGGTTTACCGGGTGGCAGGCGCTGGAACCGAAGAATTTTCCCATTATCAGGCAGGAGATTCCATTGATATTTTAGGCCCACTGGGAAATGGATTCCCACTGGATCAGATGGTTGGAAAAAAGGCATTTTTAATCGGCGGCGGCATTGGCGTTCCTCCTATGCTGGAGCTGGCAAAAGAACTGGATTGCGAAAAACAGGCCGTCCTTGGCTATCGGGATGCCGCTATGTTTTTAAAGGAAGAGTTTGAGCCATATGCAGCCGTATACGTTGCTACAGAAGACGGCAGCGTGGGCACAAAAGGAAACGTTATGGATGCAATCAGGGAAAACGGCCTGGAAGCAGACGTAATTTTTGCCTGCGGCCCAACCCCGATGCTTCGGGCAATCAAAGCTTACGCATTAGAAAACAACATTGAGTGTTACTTATCCCTGGAAGAGAAGATGGCCTGCGGTATCGGCGCGTGCCTGGCCTGCGTCTGCAAGTCAAAAGACGTAGACGAGCATTCCCATGTCCATAACAAGAGAATCTGCAAAGACGGTCCTGTTTTCCGGGCAGAGGAGGTGGAGCTGTAATGAATACCAGAGTCAACCTGGCTGGAGTAGAATTAAAAAATCCGGTCATGACAGCTTCCGGAACCTTTGGTTCCGGCGTAGAATACGGCGAGAGGGTAGATTTAAACAAGCTGGGAGCAGTGGTAACCAAAGGCGTTGCCAACGTGCCCTGGCCGGGCAATCCGACTCCACGTATTGCAGAGACTTACGGCGGCATGATCAATGCCATCGGATTACAGAATCCAGGCATTGATGTGTTTGTAAAAAGAGACATTCCGTTTTTGAAGCAGTATGATACCAAAATTATTGTCAATGTCTGCGGAAAGACTACAGAAGACTACATCGAAGTAGTAGAGCGGCTGGGAGATGAGCCTGTGGATATGCTGGAAATCAACATTTCCTGCCCCAATGTAAAAGAAGGCGGCATTGCGTTCGGACAGGATCCCAAGGCAGTTGAGGCCATTACCAGAGAAGTGAAGAAACACGCAAAACAGCCGGTAATTATGAAGTTAAGCCCCAATGTTACGGATATTACCGTAATGGCAAAAGCAGCAGAAGCCGGCGGCGCAGATGTGCTTTCTCTGATTAACACCCTGACCGGTATGAAGATTGACATCAATAAGAGAACCTTTGCAGTGGCAAACCGTACCGGCGGTATGTCTGGTCCTGCCGTAAAGCCGGTGGCAGTGCGGATGGTTTACCAGGTAGCCCAGGCGGTCAAACTGCCGATTATCGGCATGGGCGGCATTATGAATGCGGACGACGCCATGGAGTTTATTCTGGCAGGTGCTTCTGCAGTAGCAGTGGGAACCGCTAATTTCCACAATCCATATGCAACGGAAGAGATTGCAGCAGGAATTGAAAGCTACATGAGAAAGAACCAGATTGAAGATATCCGGGAATTAATCGGAGCGGTGAGATAAAAAGAATCATGTCCTTAAATATGGAGGTTTAGATATGGAACAGTACAAACAGGAATTTATCGAATTTATGGTAGACAGCAATGTCTTAAAGTTTGGAGATTTTACATTAAAGAGCGGACGCAAGTCCCCGTTCTTTATGAATGCAGGCGCTTACGTAACCGGAACCCAGCTTCGCAAACTGGGCGAATACTATGCAAAAGCCATTCATGACAACTACGGTCTGGATTTTGACATTTTATTTGGACCGGCTTACAAGGGAATTCCTTTAAGTGTTGCAACTGCTATGGCAATCAGCGAACTGTACGGAAAAGATGTAAAATACTGCTCAAACCGGAAAGAAGTAAAGGATCACGGCGATACCGGAATCCTGCTGGGAAGTCCGATTAAGGACGGCGACAGAGTGGTAGTTATTGAGGACGTTACCACCTCCGGCAAGTCTATCGAAGAGACTTTCCCGATTTTAAAGGCTCAGGGCAACGTGGAGATTAAGGGTTTAATCGTTTCCTTAAACCGTATGGAAAGAGGAAAAGGAGAAAAGTGCGCTCTGGAAGAAATTCAGGATTTATATGGATTCCCAACTGCTGCCATCGTAAATATGCAGGAAGTTACCGAATATCTGTATAACAGAGAGTGCGGCGGCAAAGTAGTCATTAACGATACCATTAAAGCTGCGATTGACGCTTATTATGAGCAGTATGGGGCAAAATAAAACAGCCCTGCAATACCGGAAGGAGAGAAATTATGGAGCGAGTATATAAGACCATGCGCAATGTAGGAGCAGGAAATATTGCCATTGGAATCATTATCGCCATTACCGGCCTGGCAGTTGGAGTCGTTGCCATTGTCAATGGGGCGCTGTTATTAAAGCGCAAATCAGAAATTGAGTTTTAAGCGGGGCATTACATGATTAAGAATACGACAAAGAACCAGAAGCTGGGCTGGGTACTGTTTCTTTCGTACCTGATCCTGCTGGTCTATTTCCTGTTCTTTGCGGAAGAGTTTGGAAGAACCACCAGGCCCCAGGACGAATATGCCTATAATCTGGAGTTGTTTAAAGAAATCCGAAGATTTTGGACATACCGGGACGTGGTGGGAATCAAAAGTTTTCTGTTAAATGTCATCGGCAATATTGCAGGGTTTCTGCCGGCTGGCTTTTTCCTTCCCATAGTCAGCCGCAGAAGCAAAAAATGGTACAATACCTTTTTGATTTGCTTTTTTTTCAGCTTGTCAGTGGAAACGGTTCAGCTTGTGTTTAAAGTGGGAAGCTTTGATGTAGATGATATTATGCTGAATGTGTCAGGAGCCGTTCTTGGCTATATTCTGTATCAGATTGTGCAGATGGTAAGGAGTAAGCATCGTGTTAGGAAAAAGAAAAAAAGGACAGCCAGATAAGCCCAAAAAGGTATCATATATCCGGAAGCCGCTGGCAAAACACAGTAAATGGTCCCTGGGGCTTTCAGCCGCAGGGCTGATTTTATTTGCTGGAACTATGTATATTACGGTAAAAGAACAGGGACAAAGCGGTATGTATGCAGGCGCATTTGGGTTTTCCAGTCTGGTATTTTCTGTGCTGGGACTGTGGTACAGCGTCCACGCATTTCACGAAAAGGAAAAAAATTACATACTGGCCAGAATCAGTCTGCCGGTAAGCGGAATTCTGGTTCTTGCATGGTTGGTTATGATTATGATAGGAATAAGGAGCTGAGACAATGGATTACCGCGAATTATGGAAAGAAGAAAATGAGTCTGTATTAGAACGATATGAACTGTCATTGGAACGAATCCGCCAGATGAAAGACGAACAGGCGGTAACAGAACCGTTCAGGGACTATTTTGCAGGTGTTTCCGGATTTATCAGCCGGATTGGGGAACTGGCAGAAAAGCTGAACCGGGACGGAGTCAGCAAATATATTCATTCGTTCAGCCTGGAGGAACTGGCAGAAGAAAATAAGTCCTTCTATGCAGATATTTTACCGGATCATTATGAAGAAAGCTACGCCAATCCTGCTTATGCGGTAAAGAAGCTGGGAGAAGAGTATGGCCCGCTTCTGGCGTTTTTATATACAGAAATCAGAGGGCAGATCGTATATGCATTTGAGAGCCGTCTGTGGAACATTACCGTTTTAAATGAGACGTTTATTGAAATTTACAATTTATTCGAAGAAGGAATTCCGAAAGCCCAGGAAGTAAAAGATGTGCTGTACTGGTTTGTCAGCGATTATGCAGATCAGACTGTGGCCTACCGCACCAGGGAATCCCTGGATCCTTCTTTATCTTTTGCAGCAGATATTATTACAGGCGAAGACCTTTCTGATCTCAGGTATCTGTATCAGTTCGGCGAGTATATTTCCGATACCGAACTTCAAATAGCCGGATTTTTAAACAGCCTTCCCCAGGAAACCATTGATAAAATGGCTGATACCTATACAGAAGGGTTTTCCAAAGGTTTTGAGGTAATGGGAAGAGACCTTTCCATTAAGAAAACCGTATCTATCCGCTATGAACTGGGATATGAGCGGATGTTAAAAAAGGCCATTGCTAATTTTAAAAAGATGGGAAAAGACGTAATCATCCTGCGGGCAGCAGTAGAGTCTATTAACCGTAATCCCAACCGGAAGCTGGGATTTTACGGAACTTCTCCTAATAAGCAGTATG
>CAJMQQ010000034.1 GCA_905215625.1 uncultured bacterium | reverse complement strand
AAATTTTTTCAGTTTTTCAATGTAGCGGATAAAGTGAAATAGTCCTTTATAACTGGTATTCTCGTAAGCCGATGCCTTTTCTGCCAGCATATCCAGGTTAGCCTGTCTGGTCCGGCCAGCCGGCATGGCAGAAACGTAATCATAATACCCGCTTTTTTGGTAAATCTGGTAAAGCAATTCGTGAATGGGAAGCCAAGTGGCAAGGAACTGATATTCCTGAAGCATTTCTTCCAGTTTTTCCAGTTTTTCGGTAATGTCTGGTTTTTCTTCCGTCATTCGGGAATCTTCTTCTCCGGAAAGCCAGAAACGGACTGCGCCGTAAAGGCCTCTGTCTCCATATTTATTTTTCCCGGAATACTGCTTATAGTTTGCCATCAGCCACGCAAGCTGCTCCTCTGTCATCCCGATAATCGGGGATTTTAACACACAGGCCAGTGGAATATCCTGAAAGGGGTTGTCCACAATCGCCAGCAGGCTCAGCATGGTTTCCACCTCTACGGTGTCAAAATATCCGGTCTGGGTTTGGGCGGCCGCCGGAATCCCTGCATTCATCAATACGCTGACCAGGACTTCTGCCCATCCGGTCACGCTCCGGAGCAAAATAACAATGTCTCCCAGAGCTGCTGTCCGGTAGGACCCCTGTTTCTTATCCCACACCAGAAGTCCCTTTTCTTTATCTGTCAGACTGCGGATTTTTGCCGCAATCATCCTGGCTTCCAGTTCCCGTTCCGTATAATCTGCAGCGTCTTCCTCCAACCCCTCTAATACCTGACTGCCCGTTGGCACAACCAGCAATTCCGTACCGGTATCAGTTCTGGGTTCTTTTCCTTCCTCAGGAGGTTCAAACTCTGCTCCCGGATAAAGAGCCGTCTCTTCTGTATACTGGATTCCTCCCAGATTTTTTCTCATAATCTGGTAAAAGACGGCGTTTACGCTGTGCAAAACCGAAGCCCTGCTTCGGAAATTCTGACGCAGTTCAATTTTTTGATAAGTTCCCTCTCCCTCTGAATAGGTTTCATATTTCTCTAAGAACAAATCCGGTCTGGCCAGACGGAAGCGGTAAATACTCTGTTTTACGTCTCCTACCATAAAGACGTTGGGCCGTCCTTCCTTTTCTTTGGAAATGGCTTTAATTAACGTCTCCTGCACTAGGTTGCTGTCCTGGTATTCGTCTACCATGATTTCCTCAAACCGGCTTCCCACTTCATAAGCAGCGGCAGAAGGAACGCGTTTTCCATCCTTAGTTTCCCACAGCACCTCCAGGGCAAAATGCTCCAGATCATTAAAATCTACCAGGTTCCGCTCTTTCTTTGCTTTCTGGAACCGATTGGAAAATTCATCTGCAAGTTTTAACAAAAGCTCTGTTGTCTCTCTGGTTTCTGCCAGAGTGTCCATTACCATCTCCAGAGGCTGTCTGCCGTAATTTTCCTGCCAGCCCTTTACAATTTTTTTCACCCGATCCCGAAACGAGGTTACAAAGCTCTTTTTCTCCGGAGCCACCTCTTTGCTGCGGACAGGCGGTAGTTTTCCAAAAGAAGAATGGTTTAGCAGCGCAAAAAACCGTTCATAGTCCTCTGCCTGGGCAAATTTTCCTACCATATCCGCTTCTTCCAGAATGGTGTCCCGGTAAACCAAAGGCCCGCTGTCTTCTTCACAGACCCTGGCGCATACCAGCAGGTGACGTCTCATCTCTTCAGCCTGCATATGGATGTCGTCCATTAAAAACTTCATCCAGGTACTTTCTTCTACCTCTTTTGCCGATGTCTCCTCTAATTCCTTCCTGCACTGTAAAATCCACTCCCCCGGCCAGGGATGGCTCTGTGAAAACCGCCATACCTGGAAAATCACATCCTCAATACCAGAATCGCTTTTCCCTAACGCATAGGTTTCTGCAAAATGCAGAAATGCCGGATCTCCCGAAGCATACCAGTCCTCCAGCAGTTCCTTCATCACATCTCCCTGCAAAAGAGAAAGTTCACCCTGATCGCCGATTCGAAATGCGGGATCCATATCCAGATAGTTATAATATTCCCGAATCAGTCCCAGACAGAAACTGTCAATGGTGGTAATCTGGGCCCTGGGAACCAGAATGGACTGAAGCTCTAAATGTTTGTCTGCCGGGTTTTCTTCCCTCCGTTTATCAATGGCGTCCCGAATCCGTTCCCGCATTTCTGCTGCCGCCGCATTGGTAAAGGTCATAATCAACAGATGATCGATGTCGATAGGATGGTCTTTATCTGTAATCATTTCTACAATCCGCTCTACTAAAACCGCAGTCTTTCCGCTTCCTGCGGCTGCAGAAACTAAAAGATTGCCGCCTCTGTAATCAATGACCTGGCGCTGTCCCCTGGTCCATGCTACTGACATGATGGTTCTCCTTTCTGCTGTCCTTCAATCTCATTCCAGATATCCTCGGTCTTTAAAGAGCGGAGGCGCCGGTATCCATAACCGGCAGTTTTTTTGTCAAATCCGCAGACCGCATGGTATGGGCAGTAATCGCAGCCCGTCCGGTTTCCCTGCTTGTACGGATTTACTGGAATGGTTCCGGCCAGAATTTCCTGTCCTGCGCTTTTCAGCTTCTCATGGACATACTGTTTTAATGCTTTGAATCTCTGACGGTTGGCTACGGAAGATTTAGCCTCTACAATCAACCCGTCTTTCATGGCCACCGGTATCACCTGGGACTCCTTCTCAATCTCCCGATCCATATGGCGGATTACCTCCAGCTCGCTGTCTACCAGACCGCTCATCCGAAGCTTTCTTAAGATTTTTTCTTCAATACTTTCGTCATCCTCGTCTGCATCTGGATCCCAGTCCACTACCGGATCCTGGATATGGTAATAGAACATACCGGCCGGAACTACCTCTTTTTCCGGATGGCGTTTCTCTTCTTTTTCTACTGCCGCATCCATGTATACCACCAGCTGGAGCTGAAGTCCGTAGTATAATGCAGCCAGGTCAAAACTGGTATTGCCGGATTTATAGTCGATAATTTTTACATACACATGGTTTTCATCTTCGCACAGATCCAGACGGTCTATCCGGCCTTTCAGATGAAGTTCTTCATCTTCTGATAAAGAAATCTTCATGGCCTTTAAATTGTCAATGGCGGAAAACGACACTTCAAATCCAACCGGGACAAAATCCCCTTTTTTAATCTGTTCTGCCAGCGCCCAGATGGTTCTGTCCGTAATCCGTTCAATCCGGCTGGTCAGATACTCGTTGCGGGCAGAACTTTTTAAAATCGTGTTTCCATACTGCTCCGCTACCTGACGGACACATTGTTTTACCAGGCTGCGGCGCTCTTCTTCTCCTAATCCTGCCCAGTCAATCTTCTGATCTCTGGCAGTCTGAAAGCACAATTCAATGGATTGATGGAACAAATTGCCCATATCAGAAGCTGCCACCTCATACTCCTGGCGCTCCATCAACTCTAACCCATATTTTAAGAAATGGGCATAGGCACAGGAGGCATACTGCTCCAGCCTGGTTACGCTGCCTTGTAAAATCCTGCCATACAAGGCTCTCGCAGCCGCCTTTCCAATCCCTCTTTCTTCATAGGAAGTAAAAGCTGCTTCGGTAATCCGGCGGACTTGATCCTGCCAGTTTTTATCAGAAAAGAACCATTTATACAGTTCCAGGAATTCTGCATCAAATTCTGTATCATCTCCTGTCTGCCCTGCTTCCTGGCTGGCGGTCAGACCTTTTATCAGCCGGCGGATTCCTTCCCCCTCAGACTGAACCGGCCAGCTGACCCCTTCTTTTTCCAGGATCTCCACCTGCGGAAACAGGCGGCGCACATCTCCAATCAGCACAGAAGGCCGTCTCGCCTGGCCATCCTGGGACATGGCAGAAAAAGTTAAAACCAGACGGAACGATGGCTTGGAAAGAATCAGATACTGGTAAAATCTCTGGATGCAGCCGTCCTCCCTGGCTGTGGGAGCCAGTTCCAGATTATGGGCAGTAAAAAACTCCCTGTCCTGATCGGTCAAGATGCTCTGCCTGTCTTTTTTCTGGGGAATAATCCCTTCATTCACACCTAAGAAAAACAGAATTTTCACTTCATTCAGACGGGTTCTGGTCACATCGCCTACTACCACCCTGTCAATGGCAGCCGGAAGGGAGCCGACCTGGATTTCCTCAAAACCAGCATCCAGAATTTCCGCATATTCTTTTCTGGTCACCTGCTCTTCTCCCAGAAGAGCGGTCAGCCGTTCAAACAATTCCTCCACTAAATCATAGGCCTGGCTGTACTCCTTTGCCAGACTTTCCTGGCCCTGAGCCTCAAACCGGCTCTGATACCATTCCAGCTTTCCTCTGGCATCTGCCTGCTCTAAATACTCCTTTAACGCCTGGGTAATAGAATCCACTGTGGCTCCTTCTTCCAGAAATGCCTGCCTGAATGGAAGAATCGGCTGCAAAACAGCCTGGCGGAACTGATTTAACTCTTCTAAATTAATATCTGCCGCCCCTTTGTAGGTCCACTCCCACTGGGAGTTCCACCGGCTGTACCCACGGATTCCCAATGCGCGCACATAGTTTTCCAGCCGATCCGTCATCAGGGAATGCTTCCAGGGAATCTGCTCTCCTTCTGCCAAATCCGGTTCTTCTCCCAGACTTTCTGACAGGCCGCATTTTAAGTAACGGAACATACTTTCATAGGAAAAATCTTCACTGATGACTGCTAATAAGGCGCGAATCCACTCAACCAGCGGATTTTCCGTAATATTTCTCTTATCATCCAGGAAACAGGGAATCCCTGCCTCTTTAAACTGATGGGACACTTCTTTTCCATAACCGCTTAAATCTCCTGTAATAACGCCTATCTCCCGGTAGCGCATTCCTTCCTTCCGGACTGCCTGCCTGATCTGGCTTACCAGGAACCGGACTTCTTCTGCTGGATTGACTGCTTTGTAAACCCAGATCTGATCCGACACTGGACGTTCCCCTTTGGTTTCCTCATAAGGCACAAATCCGCGGAACAGATTTTTTTCCAGAAACCCCAGGGCCGGCGCCTCTTTAAATCTTGGATGGCCGTCCATACACAAATCCGGCAGCTTGGAAACCGCCATCTTTGCTGCCTGCTTTCCAATTCGGGAAACCGTATGCTTTCCCATGTAAAACAGATGCTGAATGGATTCTTCCTGATACGGATTAGAGCCAGGGTCAATGGTAATGCTGACCGTAACCCCTTTTGCATATTTTAAAAGCAGCCCGATAATCCGGTACTGGACTGGCGTAAAACCGGTGTATCCATCTAAATAGATCTGGCTGTTTTTAATAAACTCTGACTTTGGAAGTACGGTGCATAAGGTTTCCAGAATCTCTTCGGCTGTGGAAAACCGGTCTTTTATGTATTCTTCAAATCCCTGATACATTACCAGCATATCCTGAAGCTTATGCTTTAATAAAGGCCGGTCTGTCTGCCCCAGAAGTTCTTCTAACTGGCCTCTGCTGATCCCATACTGGTAAAACTCCGACAGCATGGACTTTAACTGGCTGATAAATCCGCTTTTATTTAACTGGCTCTGATATAGGCCCAGATCTGCCTTCTTTTCCGCTGCTACTTTCCGCAGCACCATGGATTTTCCCATGTCATCCAGAACCGTCAGATTTTTTACAGACAATTCTTCAAAGACCCTGTAGGCCAGACGGCGGAAACTCAGCACATCAATGTTCATCATTCCGTGATTGGGATGGATAGTAATAATTTCCTTTTGTGCCTGCATGGTAAACTGTTCTGGAACCATAAATAACACTGTAGTCTCCGGTTCCTGTACTGCCAGTCTGACTGCTTCTTGATATAAATAGTGGGTTTTTCCGGAGCCGGAGCTTCCAAATACAAATTGTAATCCCATAACGCCCTTCTTTCCTATCATAATTTCTTCTGGTTTCTAATAGATTGTAGTAAACTTATCCGGAGGTCTTTCTATGAGTTCCCGCACAAAAATCGTCGTACTTCGAATGAAAGAAATCATTTATACCGCCATTTTTATTGGCCTGGCTCTCCTTTTGATTATTTTATTTCTCTTTATGCTCCGCACCAGAAAAACAGATTCCGGCCAGACAGCTCCTTCCGTCTCATCCACAGAGCTGGAGACTTCTTACATACCGGGAGTCTACTCTGCATCCGTATCTTTAGGAAAACAGAACATCAATGTGGAAGTTACCGTAGACTCTGACAAAATCACCTCAGTCTCTCTGGTAACCTTAGACGAATCCATCGCCACCATGTATCCTCTCGTAGAACCTTCTATGAAGCAGCTGGAATCGCAGATTCTTAAGAATCAGAGCCTGGAAAATATCTCTTATGAAAGCAGCTCCCGCTATACCTGCCAGGTTCTCTTAAACGCAATCGAAACCGCGCTGTCCAAAGCCAGGGAAACAACTGCCGGATAATCGGTATTTCGTTTTGTTATCTCAAATTATAACATGGCTTCGCGCAAAAGTATAGATATAAAATAGAACAAATGTTCTTTTTTAAGTTTCCCATTGCCTTTTCCGAAAAAGGAAGTATAATGATCTTATTTAAAGGATTTTTTAATCTATGGAGGGCAGTATGAGTCACAAAAGAAAATCTTCTATCTCCGTACAGAATCAAATTACTGAGGGCGTAATCTGGAAACAGCTTCTGCTCTTTTTCTTTCCCATTCTGTTCGGAACCTTTTTTCAGCAGCTTTACAATACGGTAGATGCCATTATCGTAGGCCGGTTTGTGGGAAAGGAAGGCCTGGCCGCAGTAGGCGGTTCTGCCGCTATGATTATCAACCTGCTGGTCGGCTTTTTTATCGGTCTGTCTTCTGGCGCTACGGTTATTATCTCCCAGTTTTATGGTGCCAGACAGCAGGCAAAGGTTTCCCAGGCAGTCCATACTGCAGTTGCCTTTTCCATTGCCGGAGGACTGGTCATTATGGCAGTCGGCCTTATTACTGCTCCTGCGGCGTTAAGAGCCATGGGGACTCCCGAAGAGACCATGGCAGATTCCATTCTGTATCTGCGTATTTATTTTCTGGGCTTAATCGGAAATCTTCTTTATAATATGGGAGCCGGTATTTTGCGGGCAATCGGGGATTCCAAACGTCCCCTGTATTTCCTGATTGTCGGCTGTATGACCAACATTGTACTGGACGTGGTACTGGTGCTGTTTTTCCGCATGGGCGTAGCCGGAGCTGCCTGGGCCACCATCCTTTCCCAGTTAGCAGCCGCTGTTCTGGTCATTGCAACCCTTTTAAAAACAGATGATATGTACCGCTTAAACTGGAGAGAAGTCCGGATCCATCCGGATATGCTTCTGAGAATTATCCAAATCGGCCTGCCTGCAGGACTTCAGTCCGTCATGTATTCGGCTTCCAACATTATCATCCAGTCCAGCGTCAACGCCCTGGGAACCAATGTAGTGGCAGCCTGGACGGCTTACGGCAAAATCGACGTGATTTACTGGACCATTATCAATGCCTTTGGAATCTCTATTACCACCTTTGTAGGGCAGAATTTCGGCGCAGGAAAACTGGAGCGGGTATATAAGGGAATCCGCGTCTGTCTCGGTATCAGCGCCGGAGCCACGATTTTCCTTTCCTTACTCCTTTATCAGTTCGGACAGTATATTTACCTGTTGTTTACCACCGACGCAGAGGTCATTGCAAAAGGCGTGGAAATCCTTCATTTCCTGGTTCCTACCCTGATTACCTATGTGTGCATTGAAATCCTTTCCGGCGCTTTACGCGGAATCGGAGACTGCTGGATTCCCATGATTATGACGGCCCTTGGCGTCTGCCTGCTCCGCGTGGTCTGGATTGTAGTGGCAGTTCCCCTATATCCGGATATTAAAACCATCTGCTTCAGCTACCCCTTAACCTGGACCGTAACCTCGATTTTATTCTTGGTTTACTTTAAGTGGTTCAGCAAAATCCGGAAAATGAAAGGGTTTCAGTAAGATTTGCAAAGCCCCACCCTGGAGAAAAGAGTTGTCTCTAGGGTGGGGCTTATATTTCACATATATTTTTTCAGTATCCGCTTAAAAACTATATGCCCGCTTACAAACTGAAACAGTATATATGCACATAAATATAAAACAAATATATTTCCATTCTCGAGAATTTCTAAGCTGTCAAGTATCGCAAACACAACGCTTGATACAGATAAAACGCAAAGTCCAAACATATATACATAACGTGCTGTAATACCGCGGACTTTGTTCTTTAGCTCATCATGGAATTCAATGTCTTCTGTTTCCATTTTTTCTTTGTAGCGTTCCGCATTATCTGCAGAATTCCAATAAAAATATTTATAAATCCTCATCATGCCAGGAATGATTCCAGCTCCGGCAAAACCAAACATGAAACTATCTAATTTTGTATCGGTAAATAGTCCGATCAGTAAAAATAGAATTCCTGCAGCTGTATACCCAATTCCATACGCCAGATTACTTTTTTTCACTCTTACTTCTCCTTTCATGGATAAAAATTTCATCAATTCTCTTTCCAAAAAAATCAGCGATTTCAAATGCCAAATCCAAAGATGGATTATATTTTCCAGTTTCAATGGAGCTTACCGTCTGCCTTGAAACCCTGATTGCTTTCGCAAATTCTTCCTGGTTCAATCCTAATTGTTTTCTCAATTCTTCAACCCTGTTTTCCAACCATTACCGCCTCCTTTTGACAAGGTTCCTTTACATTTCCATCATAGCATTCCGGAACAATTTTGTCAAGTTTCCTTTACAAAGCAGATCAAAAAATCAGGGCTGGAAACGCTCATATGAATCGTTCCCCGCCCTGCTGCTTTCAATTACTATTTATGTTCCTCTGCAAATTTGCGGATATTAGAAGCATTAACATACTTGGTCACCTGGCCGTCTTTTACTACAACTAAGGTCGGCGCCTGCATGATTCCGTACTTATCAGACATCTCTTCGTTTTCTTCCGCGTCTACAATCTGATACTCCACATCCTTTAAGAACTCTTTTGCCGCCTTACAGTTGGGGCAGGTCTTGGTGGTAAACAGGTACATCCCGCTGCCTTCCTCTGCTGCAGTTTTTGCCTGCTCTGTGGCAAGCGCTTCTTCTGTATGAGCAAGAGCATGGCTTCTTTTAATTCTGGAGTGGACTGGATCATAGGTCTTACGTGCCTTGTACTCTTCTAACTTGCCTTCATTCCAGTTTTTAACCGGACGGTAGTAACCAGTAATACGGCTGTAAACTTCTGCCTCTTTTCCGCATACCGGACAGCTGAAATGCTCTCCTGCCAGATAGCCGTGATCCTTACAGATGGAGTAGGTAGGAGAAATGCTGTAATATGGCAGACGGTAGTTTTCTGCAATGGTGCGCACCAGTTTTGCCGCTGCCTTCCAGTCTGGAAGCTTTTCCCCTAAGAACGCATGGAATACGGTTCCAGAGGTGTAAAGGGTCTGCAGCTCATCCTGAATATCCAAAGCATCAAATACGTCAGAAGTATATCCAACCGGCAGATGGGAACTGTTGGTGTAGTAAGGAGTACCGCAGTCTCCATTTGCAGTCTTAATGTCTGGAAAACGCTTCTTATCGTGCTTTGCCAGACGGTAGCTGGTAGACTCTGCAGGAGTTGCCTCTAAGTTGTATAAATCACCGTACTGCTCCTGATAGTCTTTCAGTCTCTCTCTCATGTGATTTAACACATCCTTGGAGAATTCCTGGGTCTCTTTGTGGGTCATATCCAAGCCAAGCCATTTTGCATTTAATCCAGCTTCGTTCATACCTACTAAACCAATGGTAGAGAAGTGATTCTCAAAAGTTCCCAGGTAGCGTTTGGTATATGGATACAGGCCGTTGTCTAACAGCTTGCTGATAACCTCTCTCTTAATGTGAAGAGAACGGGCGGAAATGTCCATCATATAATCCAGACGGTTATAGAAGTCTGCTTCATCCTTGGACAGGTACGCCAGTCTCGGCATATTAATGGTCACAACGCCTACGGAGCCGGTACTCTCTCCAGATCCAAAGAATCCTCCGGTTTTCTTACGCAGTTCTCTTAAATCCAGACGAAGGCGGCAGCACATGGAACGGACGTCGCTTGGTTCCATATCGCTGTTGATGTAGTTGGAAAAGTAAGGTGTGCCGTATTTTGCAGTCATTTCAAACAACAGACGGTTATTTTCGGTGTCAGACCAGTCAAAATCCTTAGTAATAGAGTAAGTTGGAATCGGGTACTGGAAACCGCGGCCATTGGCGTCGCCTTCGATCATGGTCTCAATAAATGCCTTATTGACCATATCCATTTCTTTCTTACAGTCTTTATACTTGAAATCCATCTCCTTGCCGCCTACGATGGCATTCATCTCTGCCATATCATTTGGAACCGTCCAGTCTAGGGTAATATTGGAGAACGGAGCCTGGGTTCCCCAGCGGCTTGGTGTGTTGACGCCATAAATAAAGGACTCAATGCATTTTTTTACTTCTGGATAGGATAAGTTGTCAACTTTCACAAATGGAGCCAAATAGGTATCGAAAGAAGAAAATGCCTGAGCGCCAGCCCATTCATTCTGCATGATTCCTAAAAAGTTTACCATCTGGTTGCACAGAACGGATAAGTGCTTTGCTGGAGAAGAAGTAATCTTTCCAGGGATTCCGCCTAAGCCTTCTAACAGAAGCTGCTTTAATGACCAGCCTGCGCAGTATCCGGTCAGCATAGACAAATCGTGAATGTGAATGTCTGCGTTACGGTGTGCGTTGGCAATCTCCTGATCGTAGATCTCAGACAGCCAGTAATTGGCAGTAATTGCGCCGGAGTTGCTTAAAATCAGACCGCCTACGGAATAGGTAACGGTGGAGTTTTCTTTTACACGCCAGTCCTCAACCTGTACATAGCTGTTTACAACATCCTTGTAATCCAGGATGGTATTTTTCATATTGCGGATTTTCTCCCGCTGTTTTCTATATAAAATGTATGCCTTTGCCACATCTGTATATCCAGTCTGCTCCAGCACGTGCTCTACGCTGTCCTGGATCTCTTCTACGCTGATGGTGCTGTCCTTCATCTTTGGCTGGAAATCAGCAGTTACCCGAAGAGACAACAACTCCAGAATCTCATTGTTGTAATCCTTCTTTGTAGCCTTAAATGCCTTCTTGATTGCCTCTGTAATCTTCGTCAGCATAAACTCTGCTACTTCTCCGTCACGTTTTACTACCTTAATCATCCTACCCATGACTCCTTTCACTCATCCTGTTTTTTCTCATATATGTATGGCCTGGGCTTCCAGGCGCTTCAATCCTTATCTGCCTGCGGACAAAAAGACAAGCGCCTTCATAAAACCCGCTCCTGCAGACTGGGGATAAAGTCGCTACGGATTTCATTATAGCAGAAAGCAAAATAAAACACAATATCTGGGGAACGAAATATTTCCGAATCCAAATATTGTGTTTTATTATATTATTTAATAAGACTTATTCTGATCTCCTAACAGCAGCCGGCCGAACAGTTCTGCCGGTACATAGGCCTTTACATGGATGCCGTCTTCCTCATATTCTTCGGAAACCAGAGTCCCTGACTGCCTGATTTTCTGGATGATTCCAGCCTCCTGATAGGAATAAATCCGATCCAGATAGACCCTGCTGCTCTGCACAATTTTTTCCAGAATCTCTTTTAACTCATCCAGCCCCTGACCGGCTGCGGCTGAAATCCGTACCTGGTAATCTGCCTGGATGTCTCTTAAAATAACGCCTTCTGTCAGCTTGTCAATTTTATTAAATACGGTCACAATGGTTTTTCCAGTAACCTCCAACTGGCGCAGGGTTTCATAAACCACGTAAATCTGTTCTTCCATCTGAGGATTGGAGCAGTCTACTACGTGTAAAATAATGTCGCTGTATTTTGCCTCCTCCAGAGTGCTTTTAAACGCCTCAACCAGATGATGGGGCAGCTTCCGTATAAATCCTACCGTATCGGTAAGAAGGATCTTCTGTCCGCCTGGAAGGGTCAGTCCTCTGGTAGTGGGATCCAGGGTTGCAAACAGTTTATCTTCTGCCAGAATTCCTGCGTCCGTCAGTGCATTTAACAGCGTCGACTTTCCTGCGTTGGTATAACCTACGATGGCCGCCGTCATGACCTGTCCGCTCTGCCGCTGTTTCCGCTGAATTTCCCGATGACGCTTTACTTCTTCCAGCTCTCTCTTTAACTGGCCAATCCGATCGTGAATCCGTCTTCTGTCTATCTCCAGTTTCTTCTCTCCAGGTCCCCTGGTTCCAATGCCGCCGCCCAGACGGGACAGGGAATCCCTCATTCCCACCAGACGCACTGCCCGGTACTTTAACTGGGCCAGTTCTACCTGAATCTTTCCTTCCCTGGTATGGGCGCGGGCTGCAAAAATATCCAGGATTACCATAGTCCGGTCCATAATCTTTGTATCCAGGATCTGCTCCATGTTGCGCAGCTGGGCTGGGGAAAGTTCATCGTCGCAGACCACTCCGGTGGCGTCCAGTTCCCACAAAAGGTCTTTTACCTCCTGAAGCTTTCCTTTTCCCAAGTACGTTCCAGGATGGGCCTGTTCCCTCTTCTGGATTACCGTTCCTACGCTTACGGCGCCGGCTGTCCTTACCAGTTCCTCAAGTTCCAGAAGGGACTGCTCGGCGTCGCTTCCGTCTCCCTGGCTGACGCCAATCAGAATGACCCGTTCTTCCGTTTCTTTTAAATCAATTAGTTCTGCCATATATTCTCCAAAATCACCTGGTTCTTAAAAATGCAATTTCATGTTCTGCCTTTTCATCTGAACCAAACTGAGCTGTATAAGCTTCAAATGCTTCCAGGGCCTGTTCATACTCTCCCTGGTACTCCAATGCGACTGCATAATTAAACATCAGATCCGCTTTTGCCTTCCCATCCGGCGCATTCAGCCCTGCCTGGAATGCCTGTCCTGCGGCCAGGTATTCTCCCCGTTCTAGATAGCACAGGCCTTTCTGGTTGTAAATAACGGAATCGGCCGTACCGTCTGCCTCTGCCTGTGCATAAAGTTCTAAGGCTGCATCGGTCTGGCCTTTCTCTTCCAACGCCTGTCCCATCTCTTTTAACAGTTCCGAAGAAGCCTGTTGTTGCTGGTAAAGCTTCTGATAGTCTTCCAGCGCCTCTTCTATGTCTCCTGCCCGAATGCTTAACAGACAGTGAAGTCCTGCATATTCCGGCTTTTCTCCATCTACCTGGCTTAAAACATCGTAGGTATGGGCTGCTGCGCTGTAATCTCCAATCTTATATTCGGCCTCTGCCCTATATTTTAAAATATCCAGCTCCATATTGCCGACTCTGCCTTTTCCTAAATCCAGGGCTTCCTCCAGATCCGAAATCGCGCCAGCATAATCTCCTGCGTCTAATTTTTCAATACCAGACATCCGGAGGGTTTCCCTGTTTTCCGCGGTTTTCAGACTGCATCCGCTTATGGTACCTGCTGCCAGAGCCAGAATACAAACAACCCCCACTTGTTTCCAGACACCGATTCTCTGTCTCATAGTATTTCCAGACCTTTCTTTTTTCATCCAAAAGCCGTTATTTATCTGTGCTTCCCAGACCGCCGTTTCGAACGGTGTCGCAGTCGTCATCTTCCGTAATTCCATACTGGAAGAAGATTCCCTGTGCAAAGGCAGTTCCCTTGCTTAAATCCACAATTTTGCCTTCTTTGGAATCATTGGTTACTTTGATAAACAGATGACCCTCATTGTCTGAATTGAAGTAATCGCTGTCAATCACCCCTACCGTATTATTTAACTGAAGGCGGAATTTAAAACCAAGTCCGCTGCGGGGATAGATCTGGAGCACCCAGCCTTCGTTGATTCTTACCCGGATTCCAGTAGGGACTTTCACACTCTCTCCAGGCTTTAAGCAGATGGCAAGAGGCAGATAAAAATCATAACCTGCCGATCCGGAAGTCGCCCGTTTCGGGAGAGAAATGGTGTCATAAATCTGCTCTGACGCCTCTCTCTCCTGCTCTCCAAAGGTGTCTGCCCAGTCTTTTACAAACTGCTCTCTGCTTACTTTATAAAATTTCCCGATTCTCTCCATCTTCCTGTTCCTTTCCTGATTCCTCCAGCTCTTCCAACCGAAGCTGCAGTTCTTCTTCTACTTCTATTTTAATTTCTTCTTCCTGTTCCGGATTTAAATCCGGCAGATCTTCTGTAGAACCTACGCCAAACCGTCGCAGGAACTCTTCTGTTGTTGCAAATAAAGCCGGTTTTCCAGGGGCATCCAGCCTTCCGACTTCATATACCAGATTATACTCCACTAATTTATTTACTGCATGATCCGACTTTACACCCCGGATCTTTTCAATTTCCATTTTGGTAATCGGCTGTTTATAAGCAATGATAGACAAGGTTTCCAGCACTACTTCTGTCAGCACCTGCTTTTTCGGAGCTGACGCTACCCGGATCAGATTGGGATAATACTCTGCTCTGGTGCACATCTGATAGGCGTCTTCCAGTTCAATAATCTGCATTCCCCTTTTTTCCTTCTGATACCGTTCCTGAAGTCTTACTACCGCCTTTTTTGCAGTCTCCTGATCCGTTTCCAGGGCTGCGGCCAGCTGTCTTATCTCTACTGACTTTCCCATTGTAAACAGAACCGCTTCCACTACTGCTTCCTGGTCATCCATCCGCTTCATATCTGTTTCTCCATTCCATCCGCTTCCTTTTATCAGCTTACAAAATCTCCCAGTCCTTCCAGATTCAGATCTTCTGCTTCTCCCTCCGGCTCCAGAGTCTCTATCTGCATATCGTCAAACAGGCGCTCCTGGGTCAGGCTGATTTTTCCAATCTTCATAAGTTCCAGAATTGCAAGAAAGGTTACGACGATTTCCAGCCGGTCAGGCTGATTTTCCAGCATCTGCCGGAAACTGAAGGTTCTGTGCTTTCTGGCATAGTCCATAACGGACACGATTTTTTCTTCCAGGCTCACCGGTTCCTTCCGGATGACGCCGAAATTGCTGCGCACCCGATCGATTTTATCCTCCTGGCGCTTTAAGACCTGCTCAAAAATTTTCTGAAGCTTTGCCAGGGTTAAATCTCCTAATAGTTCATCCAAATCCACTGGCGGTTCATATTTCGATACTTCTTTTGGAACAGTCGGATCCTTGTAAAAAATGAGGCCGGCGTCATCTTCCCGATCCTGAAGCACTAAAGCCATGTATTTGTATTTCTTATATTCCAGCAGACGGGCAACCAGTTCAGAACGGGGATCCTGTTCTTCTCCCGTCTCTTCGTCCACCTCTGCCGGAAGCAGCATCCTGGCTTTAATATCCAGCAGCGTAGCCGCCATGACCAAAAACTCGCTGACCACATTTAAATCTTCCTTTTCCATGTGGTTTACATAGTCTAAATACTGCTCCGTAATCTCCACAATGGGAATGTCGTAGATATTAATCTTATTTTTTTCAATTAAATGCAAAAGCAGATCCAAAGGGCCCTCAAAATGCTCCAGCTTATAAGAAATCTCCATATCCTGCTCCCTGTTTCTTTTTCGCCTCTTGCTTAAAAGGATTGCCGTCAGAATACGGCAATCCTTTTAAGTTGTTTGTTCTTTTATTCGTCATCAATGTCTAAAAACTCGAAATCGTCATCATCTTCCAGATCCGCTGCTGGACGTACTGGCTGTGCGGCCGGTCTCTGGGGACGTGAAACGGCTGACGGCGCCGGTGAAGGCGCTCCTGCCGGACGCATGGTTCTTGCCGGCTGTCTGGTGTTCATTGGACGGACAATGGTTTCTTCCATTTCTGGACGCGGAACCCTCTTTACTGCCGGCTGACGGCGCGGCGCTTCTTTTACTGGTTCCGGTTCGTCCAGATCCTCGTCGAAAGAGTCAAAATCATCGTCTTCGTCAGCAAAATCCGGTTTCCGGCTTCCCTGGCCCCTTCCAGATGGAGGCGGAGTATTTTTTCCGTTTCCTCTTACAATCAGATATACCATAATTACGAACAGTACCAATACCACTGCAATCAGCACAATCATAATAACCCGCTGAACCTTAAAATCTCCTAATAGCTCATTATACTGATTGATCACTTCTGCGTGTTCTTCCTGGGTAACGCCGGTATCCAGGGCCGGATCGCTAAAGTATCTCTGAATGGTCTTTTCTGTTAAATCATAACGGTAGAAATTCTTCTCTCCTGCTGCATTAATGCCATAGAATACGCAATACTGCGGATCGCTTTCCGATGCCCAAATCCATCCGGTTACTTTATGACCGTCGATATTGATGGTCGTCTCAGAAAATCCTTCTGGTACTTCCACGCCTTCTTCCAATGGAATAATGGAAATTGCCTTTGCAGCAGCCTCTAAGCTGACGCTTTCAACATTGGCATCTGCGCCTTCTGTACCGCCGTCCTGGCTGGCGCCTTCTGCGCTTTTGAGAACCGTAATCGTATAGTCTTTTACGGTAGTGCCATCCTGGGCAGTTACCTTGCAGACTACAGTATTTTCACCTTCCTGCAAATCTTCATTGCCGGAAACCACATAAGACGCATTGGCATCTGCCGTTGTTACATTGACAGTCAAACGGCTGACATCCAATCCTACATTGACCGTATAAGTCTCTGTATCTGCAGAAAATTCCGGTGACAGGGTTCCTGGTGATACCTGCATGGAAGATAGAGAGGCATTTCCGGATGCGCTGGAAGCTGCCTGAACCGTTACCGTCGAATTTCCTACATGGTCAATGGTTACCATCTGGGAATTGGCGTCGTATACTTCCTGGGAAGTAACCGTAATCTGTGTGGTTCCTGCCTGCTTTGCCTGAAACTTCATGCTGAACACAATGACAGACGGACTGTTTGCATCCGGCGTTCCATGAGCTCGCAGCGCGCCGCTTCCGCCTTCTACGCTGTTTCCGCTGACAAATTCCAATGCATTGGCGTCATACGCCAGTGCAATATCTGCTTTGCTTAATCCTTCTCCTCCCGTTGAGGACACTTTTAAATTAACCGTTACCTCACTGCCTGCTGTGGCAGAAGGATCGCTGAACTGTATATTTCCATTGGCTGCCAATGCGGTTATAGAAAAACCTGGCAGCAGACATATGCTCATCATGCAGGCCATTGCCAGAGCGGCAAATACCTGTTTTATCTTTTTATTCATTTCTTTCTATCTCCCCAGTCTAATTAATTACCGTAACACTGCTTCCTCCAGGACCGTCGGTATTTCCTGATGTCAGTCCAGATGAACCCGATACTCCGGGACCGCCGCCGGATGAGCCGCTTTCTCCCGAAGAGGAAGGATTTCCCGAAGACGCGCCTGGACCACTTGTTCCTGACTGTCCGCTGTTATTTAAACTGGTGTCCGGCATAGGTCCATTTGCTGACTGGACAATGCGGATGGTATATTCTCTCACATCGCCATTCTGGGCCTGAACTTTTATCTTTGCTTCTGTCGTCGCACCGTTTAACGCAATGGTGCCGGTTCCGCTTACCGATGCAGTACCAGAAATTGCAGATGCCAAAATCTCTGCACTGGTTACTGAAGAATTCACAATCACATCATATGTATTGGTGTCCTTACTGAACACTGGCGTCATAGAAAATCCGGAAACGCCCAGAGAAGACAGCTTGTTGTTTGGACTTCCATCTCCAGTTGGCTTTGCACACGCCTGTTCCGGCATATTCTTATAAACCGGTATCTTAAACTCCAATGCCGTCTGCTTCACTTCTTCGCTGTAAGCTTCCGCCATTTTTGCGCCTTCTGAAGCAGCGCCTTGTACATTGGTCATATACTGGTGCTTGTACATATTGCTTCCTTGTACGTTAAACTTCTTTAAATAGAAGGTATCCTGTCCGGCTTTTACATAATTATCTCCATAGTTCACGGCGCCGCCGATAATGGATTTTTCCACGGTATTCCATGGACGGTTATAAGAACCAGACTGTGCGGCATAGGAAAGTCCTTTTGCCACTTTGCTCATGGTACTGGTCTCGTAAGTCTCTACATTAAAGAAATTATAAATTCCCTGATAACCTGTTACAGTGCCGGAAATCATAGGACTGGTTCCCTTGCTGCCCTGTTCCTGGATAATCATTGCCGCTAGCACGTAAGGATTTACTCCGGACTGCGCTGCCGCATCCATAATAATATCCACATAAGAACGGCTGCCAGAGGACGGCGCACTTCCCGATCCCGAACTTTCAGAACTGGAACTGCTGGAAGAACTTCCCGAACTGCTTCCTGGCCCCTGGTTTTCTCCTGCATGAATCACTCCGCCGCCGGAAGGTCCCTCCAGACCTACTCCAGGGCCGATTTCTGTAAGAAGAGCCGTTTTTTTCGGGGAAATAGAAGCCTGGGGGCCTACTAAAGACACATTCCCATTTCCACTTCCGCTGCTGCCCGGCGCTTCAAAACTCACATCCGAAGAACCGCTGCCTGAACTGGAGCTGCCTCCTGTGCTTCCTCCGGAATTCTGTGGCGGTGTCACTGCACTTCCCGCTCCCGGACCAATTTCCGTCCCTGTGCCTGAATCCGGACTGGATGGACTGGTTGTCCCTCCGGAATTGCCTGCAGAGCCGCTTGTACTGGCCGAACTCTCCAAAAAGGTTCCCTTTACCATACTTTCCAGACCAGCGGTAGTATGCGCGCTGGCATTGTAGCTCTGAAGCAGGAACTGGAAAATGTATTTTTCATTCAGGAAGTTTCTTGGATCCATGTAATACCGGATGATATCTGGAGAAGCCTGAACCCAGGAAGCCCCGTCAAACCCATTCCAGGTACTAGTATCCCAGTTATATGCGCCGTCGGCTGTGGACTTCCAAGAAGAAATACTGCTGTTGGCCACCAGATTGCGGGTAATCACGCTTTCATTTTCAATGGCAGAATTCCAGTCTACGCCTGTATGCTGGGCAGTAAATACCCAGTTGGGATACTGGCTGTGAAGCTCCCTTAAGCCCTGCTTGTAAGATTCCGGAAATCCCTGGGCAGTTAAGTAGGACTCAAAGTCGGAATCTGCAGTATAGGACACTGGAAACTTAATATACTGGCTGGACGCATATCCGGTCTGGGACGTTCCTCCGCTTCCAGAGAAACGCACCTGATACCATAAAACGCCGTCGCTGGCCTTTTTCTCTCCGATTACCGTGACAGCGGTCCCGTAAGTCAGTCTGGCCACCACACTGGCATTTGTCCCTGCATCGCTCCGGATATTCAAGGAAGTAGCTTTAATGGTTGCACTGCGCTCTGGATACGCATAAACCGTTGCCACAGGATTCAACGACGGCAAAAATGCCGCCACAGGTGTCTGAAATGCCATTAAAAGACCTAGACCAAGGGCAGCTCCCCTTTTCTTTATGTTCATTTTCATAGTTATCTCCTAGCTTCGGCCAGTCTGCTGCAAAATCACTTTGCAGTACTGAACCGATGTGTAAAAACGTACAACAAACTTATTATAATGAAAAAGGTCTTCCTGTGTCAACCAGATCAGAAAAAAGTTCACACAATTTACGTATTTTGTAAAAAAGTCGTAAGAAAAAGGAGCTGCGTCCCTACTCAGCACGCAGCTCCCAAAATCCGTAACTTATACCGGATATGCTTTATTCTCTTTGTCTGCCACAGCCGGATCCACCTTGGTCTGCTGTGCTTCCCTATACTCGAAGAACTCCTTTGCTACAGCCGGGAACAGGGCGTAGGACAGAACGTCCTCATCCTGCTGCTTCCACTGTGCGCATTCCTTTTCAAACTGAGGAAGCTGTGGAGCGATTAAATCAGCCGGACGGCAGGTAATCGGGGTCTCATCACCGATAATCTTCTTCTGTACTTCTGGATTGAATGGCTTAACAGTCTGGCCAAACTCGCCTAACATAATCTTCTTGGATTCCTTTGGAACCATCTTATAACGCTCGCCGGACAGCACATTCATAACCGCCTGGGTACCAACGATCTGGGAAGATGGAGTAACTAACGGCGGTTCGCCGAAGTCTTTTCTTACTCTCGGAATCTCTTCCAGAACTTCCTGGTACTTGTCTTCCTTGCCAGCTTCCTTTAACTGGTTTACCAGGTTGGAAAGCATACCGCCTGGTACCTGATACTGCAGGGTCTTGATGTTTACGCCCAGAACCTTTGGATTTAACAGGCCGCTCTTTAATGCTTCTTCTCTGATTGGAGCAAAGTAAGCAGCAATCTCAGCCAGTAAGTTCAAATCATAACCTGTGTCATAAGGAGTTCCTCTAAAGGTCTCTACCATAACCTCTGTAGCCGGCTGGCTGGTTCCAAGTGCTAATGGAGACATTGCACAGTCGATAATATCGCAGCCTGCTTCAACAGCCTTCATATAAGTCATGGAAGCAACGCCGGAAGTATAGTGGGTATGCAGGTCGATTGGAAGACTGGTGCCTTCTTTTAATGCGTGTACCAGCTCGTCTGCCTGGTAAGGAGTTAAAAGACCTGCCATATCCTTAATACATAAGGAATCAGCACCCATATCCTCGATTCTCTTTGCAATCTCTTTCCAGTAATCCAGAGTATAAGCGTCGCCTAAAGTATAGCACAGTGCAATCTGAGCATGGCCTTTCTCTCTGTTGGTTGCCTTTACTGCAGTCTCTAAGTTGCGGATATCGTTTAAGCAGTCGAAAATACGGATAATATCAATACCGTTTGCAATAGACTTCTGTACGAAATATTCTACTACATCATCTGCATAATGGTTGTATCCTAAAATGTTCTGGCCACGGAACAGCATCTGAAGCTTGGTGTTCTTAAAGCCATCTCTTAACTTTCTAAGTCTCTCCCACGGATCTTCTTTTAAGAAACGCAGGCAGGAATCAAAAGTAGCTCCGCCCCAGCACTCAACTGCATGGTAGCCTACCTTGTCCATCTTTTCAATAATCGGCAGCATCTGCTCTGTGGTCATACGTGTCGCAAGCAGAGACTGATGGGCGTCACGAAGGACTGTCTCCACAATCTTTACCGGCTTTTTATTTACCTCTGCCATTTTTATTTCCTCCTTTTATTCAACGCAACCGTTGCTATTTCACCCCGAATATTGCCATAAACGTACCCGCTGCTACTGCAGTACCAATAACGCCTGCTACGTTGGGGCCCATTGCGTGCATCAGCAGGAAGTTGGTAGGATCTGCCTCAGCGCCTACTTTCTGGGATACACGGGCAGCCATAGGAACTGCGGATACTCCGGCAGAACCAATCAGCGGATTTACCTTTCCTCCGGTAGCCTTGCACATAATCTTACCAAAGATAACGCCAGCCGCGGTACCCAGTGCAAATGCAACCAGACCCAGAACTACGATCTTAATGGTGGTTACCTTTAAGAATGCTTCTGCGCTGGTAGTTGCACCAACAGAAGTACCTAATACGATAACGACAATATACATCAGTGCGTTGGAAGCAGTCTCAGCTAACTGGCCAACCACTCCGGATTCTCTGAACAGGTTTCCTAACATCAGCATACCAACTAACGGCGCTGTGGTAGGAAGAATCATACAAACTACTACGGTTACAATAATCGGGAACAGAATCTTCTCCAGCTTGGAAACTGGACGGAGCTGCTCCATCTTAATCTGACGTTCTTTTTCAGTGGTTAAAAGCTTCATAATCGGCGGCTGGATAATGGGAACCAGAGCCATATAAGAGTATGCGGCAACTGCAATCGGTCCTAAATACTCGGTCTGTCCTAACTTACCTGCTAAGAAGATAGAAGTAGGGCCGTCTGCACCACCGATGATGGAGATTGCAGCAGCAGCCTTGTCATTAAAGCCCATGAAAATCGCCATAAAATAAGCGCCGTAAATACCGAACTGAGCAGCCGCGCCCAGCAGGAAGCTCTTGGGGTTGGCAATCAGGGGACCGAAATCCGTCATGGCGCCTACACCCATAAAAATCAGAGAAGGCAGGATACTCCACTCGTCTAACAGGTAGAAGTAATGAAGAAGTCCTCCAATCCCGTTTGATGAATCTTCAATTGACAGCATAATATCCGGATAAATGTTAACCAGAAGCATACCAAAGGAAATTGGTACTAAAAGGAGGGGCTCAAATCCCTTTTTAATAGCCAGATAAAGGAAAATGAAGGCCACGCCAATCATAACGAAATTGCCCCAGGTCAGGTTCACAAATGCGGTCTGCTGAAGAAGATTACCCAAGGTTGTTGTAATATAATCCATGTTAATCCCTCCATGTAGGATGCAAATTTACTGCACCAATTAGTTTAAAGTAGCGATAGCTGCGCCGGTCTCTACGGTTTCGCCTGCTGCTACATTAATACTTGCTACAGTACCATCCTGAGGAGCAACGATGTCGTTTTCCATCTTCATTGCTTCCAGAACTGCTAAAACATCGCCTTTCTTTACTGCCTGTCCCACAGATGCCTTTACAGCCAGAATCTTACCGCGCATAGGAGCTGCTACCGTTACGCTTCCCTGAGCGCCTGCTGCTGCCTTAGGAGCTGCTTTTGGTGCTGCTGGTGCTGCCTTTGGTGCCGGCGCTGCCTTTGCTGCAGATGCTGCTGTGCTTACGCCCTCTTCTACGGTAACTTCATAAACATTGCCATTTACAGTAATTGTATAGTTTTTCATATTAAAAATCCTCCTAATGATTTATGCTCTTTTCCATTTGGAAACTGGCGCGCGCTTAATGGAGCGGACTACCAGACCGTCTGCAGACGTGTTTTCAGAAGCAGCGATTGCTGCAGTAATTACAGCTACTAACTCTAAATCATCTGTCAGCTCTTCCTCTTCTGCAGGAGCAGGAGCCGGAACAGGTGCTGCAGGTGCTGGAGCGTTGTTCTGTTTGCTCTTTTCTTCCCATGCATGGATGTATTTAAACAAGCTGATCAGGAAGCTGATGAAAATCAGAACTAAGAATACGGTTCCCATGCCCATCAGGGTATTTAAACCTGCTTTGCTTAAACGCTCGCCTGTGCTGTACGTCGGATTAAAGGAAATGGCAGTGTAATGTGTCTTATCCTCATCAATGGCAATATAAGCGCTCATGTTCCGTTTTTCAAAAGTTGCGTCAATGTTGGCGCCATAGCCGTCGTCTGTGAGAGCTACATCAATGGTATCAATGGAAACCAGAGCGCCTAAATCTTCCTTTACTCCTATCCAGGAAGAAAGAGCTGCGGATAATACGGTATCCTTACTCTTTTCTGCGGCCTTCAAAGTCGCTTCCAGCTCTTCCTGGGTCATCATATCAAAGGTACGCAGCGTGCTGTCTGCCATCTGGGCCACATAGGTTTTTTCCTGCTCGCTGACTGTCTCTTCTGCTGCTTTCGAGCTTCCGCAGGCAGTCAGGGAGAGCATGGCCATTGTCAGACAGAGGACTGCAAGTGCCCGTCTCATAAATTGTTTCATATACCTGTCACCTCATTATTAAATCGTGCCATGCTTTTTGTCAGGACGATCCTCTCTCTTTGTGAACAACATCTCAAATGCCGCAATCACACGTTTTCTGGTGTCACAGGCCTCGATGATATCGTCAACATACCCTCTCTTTGCTGCTGCCAGGGCGCTGGACTGTAAATCCGCATACTCTGCTGCTTTTTCTGCAATCAGGGCTGCGCCGTTGCCGGAAGCTGCAATCTCATCTGCGTACATGATCTTTGCTGCTGCAGATGCATCCATCATTCCAATAGAAGCGGACGGCCATGCGTAAACAATATCTGCGCCGATGGACTTGCTGTTCATGGTCAGATAAGCGCTTCCGTAAGCCTGTCCAGTTATTACGGTAACCTTGGGAACGGTCGCGTTGGCAAATGCATAGGTCAGACGGCCTGCTGCCTTTGCAATCTTTCTCTCAGTATGCTTGTCAGCCTGATAGCCGGTAGTATTTACCAGGGTCAGAACCGGAATGCTGAATGCGTCGCAGAAGGAAACAAACTCTGCTGCCTTGTCGCATCCCTTAGAGGTCAGCTTATTCTCATAGTCGCCGGTCTTTTCGCCCTCAGCGTCATAGCTTTCTGTGCGGTTTGCCACACAGCCTACGGTGGTTCCGTTTAAGCGGATAAATCCAGTCACCATCTCAGGTGCATATGCCTTCTTTACTTCCATAAAGAAATGGTCGTCAGAAATAAAGGACAGCGCCATAGCAGTATCGCCTGCGCAGTTCTCTAAATCCGGGCATACTCTGTTTAAATCATCGTTGCATTCATCATAAGACATATCGTCTTCGTTGTTTGCAGGAAGGATGGATACCAGTGTGCGGATGTTGTCCAAAATCGCATCTTCTGTACCGGTAAAGTCTACCAGTCCGGTATCTTCGCTCTGGAACTTTGCAGATGCAGTGTCACACTTTGCAGCATCGTTGCCGTCTAATGCATTGGGAGAGTTTACAAATACCTTTGCTCCCTTTTCTTCCATAAATGTGAAATCAGCCATTCCTAATGAAACTGCCATGCCGCCGCCGCAGGTACCAAATACTGCGGAAATCTGCGGAATCACGCCGGAAGCCATAGTCTGGTTTAAATAAAGCTTTCCGAATGCGTCTAATGCATCGGTTGCTTCCTGAAGACGTAAGCCTGCGCAGTCGATAAGGCCCACGATTGGAGCGCCCATCTTCATTGCCAGTGCATAAATATCAGAAATCTTTTTTGTATGCATCTCACCCATAGATCCGCCCATAACGGAAGCATCCTGGCTGTATACATACACAAGATTACCGTCGATGGTGCCGTAGCCGGTCACTACGCCGTCGGCGGGTGTTTCCTTGGCAGTCATGTTGAAATCTGTATTTCTGGCAGTCACATATGCGCCGATTTCAACAAAACTGTTTTCATCAAGTAAACGGGTGATTCTGTTACTTGCTGAAGTTTGTGCTGAATTACTCATTTTGCAGTCCTCCATTTTTAAATATTTTCATGGTTCTCAAGTTTGTTAAATAAAAAACAACAAACTGTCAAACCAAAATTTCTGCCAATTTTAAGTTTATACCGGTTTGACAAAAATATCAAGGTTTTTTATAAAAAAAATGAGCAAGATCGCAGAAATCTTAACAAGCGATTTCCATTGTTCTGCTCACTTTTTCCTATATTTTACAAAAGTTTTTGGATAACAGTGGGGAAATGCGGCCAAAAGAATCGGCCTCCCTGTTCGTTTTTAAATTGCATATTCTCTGCATACCTGTTCCAGACACCAGAATATCGAAATTTTTTTAACAGAATGCAGGACTTTTATGGGATCGCGCCGGATAATCTGGCCGTCCAGTGTGTAAAGAATTTCGCCAACTACCATATTTTCCTGTACTGGAGCACATAAAGACTCTGGAAGTTTTACCGTAAGCTCCACCTCCTCCCCTTCTCTTAACAGGACAGGAAACTGCTTTTCTCCCTCTGAAAACAGCCGGACTGCTGCTGGCTCTGACAAGTCTCCGCTTTGTGGAATCCCGTCTTTTGCTAAAAGTTCCGGAAGGTCTGGTTCCTTATAGACATCCCGGTAGAAAAAATGTTCTTTCCCATACTCAAAAAGTTTTTTGGCGTCCGACCATTTCCAGGTTTTGTCCGGCGGCCATCCGCAGCCTAATAACGCAATGGTAAAAATTCTTCCCTCTGTTTTCTCTGCCGCTACATAAGAATATCCGGCTCCTCCGGTAAAGCCGGTTTTTCCTGACAGCAGCTCTTTGTCCATATCCAGCAGCGCATTGTGGTTTACGCAGGAAATGGTCTTCTTTTTCCCTGTATCCGAAAAGCAGTAATTTCTTGTCCTGGTAATCTCCAGAAACTCTTCTTTTTCCGGCGACTCTAATACGCAATACGCCATCATTCTTGCCAGATCCTCTGCCGTAGTCGAATGAACCAGCGTTGTTCCATCCGGGCCTTCTATCTGAGCATCCAGTCCATTTGGCGTAATAAAATACGTTTTCCGGCATCCGAAGCTTTTCGCTTTTTCATTCATCATCTCTGCAAATCCTTCCGTCGTGTTCCCAATGTGTTCGGCAATGGCTACTGCCGCATCATTGTAGGATTCCAGCATCAGGGCATATAGAAGATCTTTTAAATAGTAGGTTTCCCCTTCCTTCATTCCCATCCGGACTTTGGGCTGGGATGCTGCCTTTTTGGAAACTTGTACCAGATCCTCCGGATTTCCATTCTCCAGCGCCAGAATACAGGTCATGATTTTTGTTGTGCTGGCCATCGGGCGCTGCAGTTCTTCTTCCTTCCCATATAATACCCGTCCGGTTTTCCCATCCATCAACACTGCCGACTGGGCGTGAAGGCTAAGCTCTGTCTTTTTCTTCTTTTCCGGCTCCGACTCTCGTTTTCCTGCCTCTTCGGTTATCTGTTTTCCTGCTGGCACAGTCGATTGGTCCCTGACGGGAGCATTTTCTCCCAGCACCGGAATAGCCAGCAGCAGCATAGCCGCCGTCATCCATACAGTCCATATCCATCCTGTTTCTCTGCGCCTCATTTGCCCCGCCTGATAGGTCCTTACTGCATTTTATTCCTCCTTCCCTTTTTTATTCCTTTTATGGCTTTACAAAGAACGTATGTTCTGATATACTAAAAGTACTAACTACCAGGAGGCGGTTTTATGGACAGAGAACGATTGATTTTTCATATTGATGTCAATTCTGCTTTTTTAAGCTGGGAGTCTGTTTACCGGTTAAAGCAGGACAAAAGCGCCGTCGATCTCCGCACGATTCCCTCAGCTGTAGGCGGGGATGCCAAATCCAGACACGGCGTTGTCCTTGCCAAGTCCACTCCTGCTAAACGGTATGGCATTACCACCGGAGAACCTCTGGTCTCCGCTTATAAAAAGTGTCCCCAGCTGGTGGTAGTCCCCTCCCGCTTTGACTTTTATATCCAGTGCTCCAACGCCATGATGGAGCTTTTGTCCCAGTATACGCCGGATCACGAAAAATTCAGCATTGACGAGACCTTTTTAGATATGACGGAGACCATCCACCTGTTTGGTTCCCCATTGGAGACTGCCGACCAGATCCGCAGCCGCATTCACAAAGAGCTTGGCTTTACAGTCAATGTAGGTATCGCTCCCAACAAGCTTCTGGCAAAAATGGCTTCTGACTTTGAAAAACCGGACAAGTGCCACACCCTGTTTACAGAAGAAATTCCGGATAAACTCTGGCCTCTTCCCATACGGGATCTGTTTTTTGTAGGCAGTTCTGCCCAAAAGCGGATGAATGCTCTGGGTATTCACACCATCGGACAGCTGGCCGCCTGTGATCCCAGATTTTTAAAACCTCATCTCGGAGAGAAATATTCGGTTCTGATTCACCAGTATGCCAATGGCATTGACGATTCCCCCGTAGGGGAACGGGAACCGGTCAATAAAGGTTATGGCAACAGCTTGACTTTGTCCAGGGATGTATCGGATCTGGAGACAGCCAGACAGGTTCTTTTGTCTCTCTGCGAGACGGTAGGAGCCAGGCTGCGGGCCGCCCATGTGCTTTGCAACTGTGTCTGCGTAGAATTAAAAACCTGGGATTTTTGTACCCAGTCCCACCAGGCCACTCTTCTCTCCCCCACAGACTCTACTTCCCAGATTTATGAAAAAGCCTGCCAGATTCTGGAGGAATTCTGGGATTTAACCCCAGTCCGTCTGATTGGGGTCCGGACTACCAAGATTGCCGAAGAAGGAAGCGGCCAAATCAGCTTTTTTGATACTGCCCAGGATCAGAAAAAACGGGAATTTGAAAAAGCCGTTGATGAAATCCGCTCCCGTTTTGGCGTAGACAGTATTAAACGGGCCAGCTTTTTAAGCAGTCATGCCATTGCCGATCACGCTTCCGGCAAACAGAAACATTTAAGTAAGGATCTCACACACCATGAAAATACGAACGATTTCTTATCCGATTGATTCCCAGCACGCTTCCCTCTCCGCAGAGAGATTTTTACGTGATGAGGGTTTTTCCCACAGCATTCTTGTGGATTTAAAACGGCAGGATGGCGCCATTCTTCTGGATGGACGGCCGGTTCCTGCCAAAACCCTGATGCCAGAGGGAAGTCTTCTGACCGTACACATTACAGATTCTGTCTCCTCTTCCTCAATCGATCCGGTTCCCATGGAGCTTTCCATTGTATATGAGGACGAAGATCTGATGATTTTAAATAAGCCGTCTGGGCTTCCTGTCCACCCTTCTATGGGGCACAGGGACGATACCCTGGCCAATGGACTTTCCTGGTATTTTAGGGAAAAAGGGGAAGACTTTGCCTTTCGTGCCATCAGCCGGCTGGATAGGGATACGACTGGCCTTTTAATCATCGCCAAAAACAATGCCAGCGCCTGTCTTTTGTCCAGGCAGGTCAGTGAACAGCACATAGAGAAGGAATATCTGGCCGCCGCAAAAGGGTGTATTCCTGAGTCCGGCACCATAGATGCCCCAATACGCAGAACCGGTGACTCGGTAATTGAGCGGATGGTAGATCTTTCCTGCGGTGATCCAGCCCGAACACACTATAAACGGCTGTTTTATGACCCTATATCGGATTTGTCTCTGGCGCGGATCCGTCTGGAGACGGGACGAACCCACCAGATCCGGGTCCACTTTCTCCATATTGGCCATCCCCTTCCTGGTGATTTTCTTTACAATCCCGATTTTTCCAGAATTTCCAGGCAGGCGCTCCATTCCTGGAAACTACGGTTTCTCCATCCAATTACAAAGGCACCCATGCAGTTTACTGCACCGATGCCTGATGATATGATTGCGCTATTTCCTTCTTATTCCGAAACCCATCTCAATCCTTTAGGATAATGGTTTTTCAGTATGCCTCCCGCCTGCTTCATCCAGCCTAGAGAACAGCCGTCTGCTGCAATCAGAGTCCATCCCTTCTCTTCTTTTGCAGGCAGGGACATTCCTTTTAAATAGAAGATACTCTCCTGATAGTCTACGCTGTCAGAAAGGTTCAGGCGGCGGCAGCTTTTTCCGTCTTCTGGATGAAGATACAGAGCCAGTGCATGGGAAGGTTCCAGCCGGTTTTTCTTAAATGTCCCCAGATGGAGTCCTGCTCTTAACACCCTGAGGCCGTCCAGGGCTTTAGGCCCCAGGATTCTGGTAATACCTTCAGGTAAAAGATAAAGCTGATCCCCAAATAGAATCCCGTCTTCTTCCAGACGGGACAGCAGTTTGTCTGCCTGTTCCTCTGTCAGAGCTTCTCGCAGAAACGTTTCTGCAATCTGTCGTTGAAGCTTGTCCAATCTGTCTTTTTTGCTCTTCCTGCCTCTTTCCGAACCAGCCGGTTTTCCTTCAAAAACTCCTCGCTTTTTCAGTACTGCCATGTAGTGTCCTTCTCCGTTGGTCTTGTGAGGCCAGATGCGGATGGTATCTTCCAGATGATGCGTTCTGGCATTATCTGGATCCCTGGTCCATTCAGGACGGCCGCCCGAAAATCCATTCCAGAAATCTTCCGGTTTTTCTATTTCAAATTCTGGATGGCGCTCTAAAAATGCCCGGATGCTCTCCTCGTTTTCTTCCGGCGCAAAGGTACAGGTAGAATATACCAGACGGCCGCCTGGCTTTAACATGATGGCTCCATTGTCCAGAATCTCTGCCTGCCGGACGGCGCAGGCAGCTACGTGTTCTTCGCTCCACTGCAGTCTGGCTTCCTCATCTTTCCGGAACATCCCCTCCCCGGAACATGGGGCGTCAATGACAATCTTATCAAAAACCGGCCCAAACCATTGAGCCAGCTTTCCGGAATCTTCATTGGTCACAATGCTGTTTCCGATTCCCATCCGCTCAATGTTCTGGGATAAAATCTTTGCTCTGGCAGGATGGATCTCGTTGCAGACCAGTACGCCTTTCCCCATCAGCTTTCCTGCTAACTGCGTACTTTTTCCTCCCGGAGCAGCACACAGATCAAGAACCCACTCTCCCGGCCTGGGCGCTGCAAGTTCTGCTACTGCCATTGCGCTTGGCTCCTGGATATAATAGACTCCAGCTTCGTGGTAAGGATGCTTTCCCGGTCTTTCGCTTTTGGAGTAATAATACCC
>CAJMQQ010000033.1 GCA_905215625.1 uncultured bacterium | reverse complement strand
AGATGAAAACGCCTATTTCAGCCAGGGAAAAGTATTGGTAGCAGCAGCCAATCCGGATTTGATGGAGTTTTATATTGAGCCTCATGATCTGGTAATTCTGGGCAACCGCTACGAATCCCAGTTATGCGCTATTGAGATGGAAGCGGACTGTATTATTGTTTGTGAAGGAGCAGGAGCATCCCTGACAATCCGGAAACTGGCAGAACAGCATGGATGTACGGTCATTGCCACTGCCTATGATACATATACGACTGCCCGTCTTATCAACCAGAGTATGCCGGTCAGCTATTTTATGACAACGGATAAATTGATTACCTTTGAAGAAGACGATTATATCGACGAGATTCGGGAGGTAATGGCCAGCAAGCGCCACAGAGATTTTCCAATTCTGGATAAAAACGGGCTTTATAAAGGGATGATTTCCCGCCGGAATCTGTTGGGAGCCAGAGGCAAACAGGTAATCCTGGTGGATCACAATGAGAGAAGTCAGGCTGTGGATGGAATCGAGGACGCGGATATCAGGGAAATCATTGACCATCACCGTCTGGGCACGGTAGAGACAATTTCTCCTGTATTTTTTCGCAACCAGCCTTTGGGATGTACGGCGACCATTGTTTACCAGATGTATCAGGAGGCGGGAATCGAAGTAGAACCCAAGATTGCAGGACTTCTTTGCAGCGCCATTGTTTCGGATACCCTTCTGTTCCGTTCTCCTACTTGTACAGAAGTAGATCGTCAGTCTGCGGTGAGGCTGGCGCAAATTGCCGGAATTGACATTGAAAAGTATGCAAGGGATATGTTTGCAGCAGGAAGCAATTTAAAAGGCAAAAACGATTCTGAGATTTTTTATCAGGACTTTAAAACCTTTACAGCGGGGAAACTGATCATAGGAGTTGCCCAGGTCAGTTCTTTAAATGAAGAAGAACTGCGCCGCCTTCGCGGCCGTATGTGCGATTATATCAAGCAGGCCAGGACTGATCGGGGCATGGATATGATGTTTTTTATGCTGACTAATATCATTACTCAGTCTACAGAATTGATTTATGAGGGACAGGGAGCAGAACAACTGGCATTTAAGGCGTTCCATATGGAAAATGATAATGTTTCCAGTGAAGAACATTGGGTTTGCCTTCCGGGAGTGGTATCCCGTAAAAAGCAGCTGGTTCCGGCGCTGGTTCTTGCGGCCCAGGAATAAGCTGCAAATCCGGCTGCATCTGTGAACAGAAAAGAACAACAGGAAAACAAGATACGGAAGGATGATTTCAGATGGCAAAACAGACCTGGAGACCAGGAACAATGGTTTATCCAGCTCCGGCGGCGATGGTCAGCGTGGCGGATAAAGAGGGAAACACAGACATTATTACAGCGGCCTGGACAGGCAATATTTGCTCCGATCCGGCGATGGCATACGTGTCGGTCCGGCCAGAACGGTTTTCCTATCATATGATAGAAGAAACCCAGTGTTTTGTAATTAATCTGACAACTAAGGCATTGGCAAAGGCTACGGATTACTGCGGTGTCCGTTCCGGGCGGGATGTTGACAAATGGAAGGAAACCGGTCTGACTCCGGAACCGGCTGAACACGTTGCGGCGCCGATGATTAAAGAAAGTCCGGTAAATATTGAGTGTCAGGTGGTCAATCAGCTGGATTTGGGCACCCATACCATGTTTATTGGAAAAGTTCTGGCCGTCCATGTAGACGAGGCTTATATGGATAAAAAAGGCAGGTTTGACCTGACCAGTACCGGACTGATGGCATATGCTCATGGAGAATATCTGGAATTGGGCAAAAAAATCGGAACTTTTGGATATTCGGTAAAAAAGAAGCTGGCGGGAAAACGTAAAGGGCCGTCAGGGCAGAAGGGACGGAAACGATGACAGAGAAGAAAAAGAGCAATATTACGTTAATTGGAATGCCGTCTTCCGGAAAAAGCACGATAGGCGTCTTGCTGGCAAAACGGCTGGGGTATTCCTTCGTAGACGTGGATATTGTAATTCAGGAAAAAGAAGGCCGCTTATTAAAAGAAATTATTGCAGAACAAGGCATGGACGGCTTTATGGAAGTGGAAAACCGAATTAATGCAGAACTGGATGTTACGCATTCCGTAATTGCGCCGGGCGGCAGTGTGATTTTTGGAAAAGAGGCAATGGAGCACTATCAGGAAATCAGCCAGATTGTCTACTTAAAGCTGGGTTTGCAGGAAGTAGAACGGCGGATTGGCAATGTGGTAGACAGGGGCGTGGTACTGAAAGAAGGCCAGACCTTAAAAGATTTATATGAGGAACGGATTCCATACTATGAAAAATACGCAGATATTACCATCGATGAGACTGGCCAGACAGCGGGCCGCATTGTGGATACACTGCGGAAACTCATAGAAGAACAGGAAACGGGCTGCGCTAAGTAATGGGTGCGCGGCCCGTTTCCTGTTCTTACAGAATAGTTTTTAACCGGTGTACGCCTTGAGGCTGGTAGCTTAAACAGTCTGCTAGTCCCACATAGTCGCACAGCAGGTATAAAATCGACAGCCACATTTCAGTTCCCATCAGAGTAGGATTGTCGTGAAGCAGCAAGTCGAAAGAAAAGCCTTTTCCAGTGTCCCAGTTCTTTAAGATCTTATCAATCCACTGGACAGCCCATTCCATTCCCTCAGTGCTGCGGTAATCCGTCTGTCTGCGGCACAGCCACAATGGATGGATTACGTCCAGGACGTTGCAGGAAGTCCCTTCTTTTCCCTGGAACAGATGGCCAGCGCTGTGGGCAAGAACCGTATCAATGGTCTTTTCGCAGTCAGGAAGAGTGCGTCCGAACTGGGCATAGCTTCCTCTGGTGAGACGGTAAAAACCATTGACGCAGTCCAGGCGGTCTCCGGTTCCCCACAGTCCGGTTTTCCGGTCAAAATGTGAATCCAGCCATTCGAATAAGGTATCCAGATCCGGTTTTATTCCAAAGTGCTTTAGGTTCTGATAATAGGCAGTTGTCAGGCAGTCAATGCAGTGTCCGGCGTGCCAGACATCTCCGTTCCATTGGAACTGTTCCAGCCACTGAACCAGTTTCTGGCCAGTCAGATCCTGGGCGCTCCGGTAAGAAGATGCGACTGAACTGCCTAAAACTTCCAGCGCATACCCAATGGATAGGACTTCATAATCAATCTCGTCCTTCTGCATCTGGCGCAGACAGCCGATGAGCTTCTCTCGGCTCATCTGGGAAGGAGTCTTTCCGAACATTCCTGCGATTTCTACCGCGTCGCACCAGGCGCGGACGGGACTCTGATTGACCGAGGTATCGACAAATGTTCCGTTTTGAAAATGAAGATCCAGGATGGTATCTAATTGCGCTTCAGCCATCTGGCAGAAGTTAGAAAGAGGTTTGGCAAATGCCTCACGAAGCCGGTTTTTCAGAACTTTTGCCGGAGAGCCGCCAACAACTGAATAGGGCGGTACGTCTTTTGTTACGACTGCCCCAGCTCCAATGATGCTGTGGGCGCCAACCGTAATTCCATCCAACAGACAGGAATTGGCTCCGATCCACACATCATCTCCAATGGTAATTCCTTTCCCGCTGGTGCCCTGCTGCTGAATGGGCCTCAAGACGTCTGCGTGATTGTGATTGTCTGCAATAATGCTGGCCTTCGGTGCGATTCGGACATAGTCGCCCATTGTAATCCGACCCTGCAGATAGGCCATGGGATTGATGGAGCAGCGAATTCCCATTTTGACGTCTGCATGACGGATTAGAACATCGGCACAAAATTCACAGTCATCTCCGGTTTCCAGCGTGACATCGCAAAGATTTGCTTTTGGAGAGATGTAGCAGTTTTTACCAATCCGGCTGCCCTGGTTTTCCAGATATAGCCGGATTTCTTTCTGTTCTTTCGTATCCCGTTCATGTATATCCCAGGGGATATAGTCTTTTGTATGCTCCCACATACGGCTGGTTCTTCCTTTCTGCGTGAAATGTAAGTGGATTCCGGAATATTCTGGATTATTCCGGATAAGTCATTCTGGATTCGTCAATATGCTCTAACACAACTTCCAGGAACCATTTTCCCCAGAAATTTGCCATAGGCAGGTTCATATCCAGATAATTGCCGCAGTCCTTTGCAGCCGCGCCCGGCACGTCGCCTTTGAAATCTCTGATAAAGGCAAACAGCTCTTTTAACAGTCCGATAATGTCCTGGGACTGCAAATCGCCGACCAGCAGAAGATAGAATCCGGTTCTGCATCCCATAGGGCCAAAATAGAGAACTTTGTCTTTAAAGTCTTTGTGATTGCGCAGAAAAGTAGCGCCTAAATGTTCAATGGTATGGATTTCTGCAGTATTCATGACCGGCTCATAGTTGGGGCGGGTCATACGGATATCAAAGGTGGTAACGGTCTGATCGCCTACTTTGTCTTTGCGGGAAACATAAACGCCAGGAAGCAGATGCAGATGATCTACAGTAAAACTCGTAATTTTCTCCATAATTGAAATACTCCTTTTTATGAAATTTCCTTTTAGGGTGGTTCCATTATAGCAT
The DNA here is from genome assembly GCA_905215625.1 of uncultured bacterium. Lineage (GTDB taxonomy): Bacteria > Bacillota > Clostridia > Lachnospirales > Lachnospiraceae > UMGS1370. The sequence goes on along the minus strand of CAJMQQ010000033.1, from coordinate 26,636 downwards.
AAAGCAGGAAAGACGCCCATACATTTTTTACTATCAGGTCCTGCTTAGAAAGCTGTGGGGCGGCATTCGATAGAAGAAGGAGGAAGGGCATGAAAAATTGGTATGAGATTCCGGAGAGCGAGGTGCTGACCCGGTTCCAAACCAGCAGAATGGGCCTGGAGGAAGAAGAGGCGGCCAGAAGGCTGGAAAAATATGGGAGAAACACGCTGAAAGAAACCAGGCAGAAGGCCTGGTGGAAGGTTTTTCTGGAACAGTTTCAGGATCTTCTGGTTCAGATTTTAATCGGCGCAGCCTTGATTTCTCTGGTGTCCGGAAGCAGGGAGAGTACCATTGTGATTTTTGCAGTGTTGATTTTAAATGCCGTCCTGGGAACAGTCCAGCATGAAAAGGCAAGAAAGTCCCTGGAAAGTTTAAAATCTCTTTCCGCGCCTTCTGCAAGAGTAATCAGGGAGGGAGAGACAATAAAAATACCAGCTTCCAGGGTAGTGCCGGGGGATATTTTGGCGCTGGAAACAGGAGATTTGACGGCAGCCGATGGAAGGGTGCTGGAAACGTCGTCCCTATTTTTAAATGAAAGTTCTCTGACAGGAGAGGCGGAAAGTGTAGAAAAGAGCCGAAAAATTCTGGAAGGGGAACGGCCTCTCGGAGACAGGAAGAATATGGTGTTTTCTGGAAGCCTGGTAACCGGAGGCAGGGGGCTGGCCGTAGTGACTGCCACAGGAATGGATACGGAAATTGGAAAAATCGCAGAACTAATGAATGATGCAGGGGAAAAGAGAACACCTCTTCAAATCAGCCTGGATCGGTTCAGCAGCAGCCTTGCAATGGCGATTATGGGAATTTGTCTGATTGTCTTTTTGCTGGGATTATATCGGGGCAGCAGAGTGCTGGATGCAATGATGTTTGCAGTGGCTCTGGCAGTAGCGGCGATTCCAGAAGCTTTGGGAACCATTGTAACCATTGTACAGGCAATGGGAACTCAGCGGATGGCAAAACAAAATGCAATTATAAAGGATTTAAAGGCAGTGGAAAGCCTGGGATGCGTTTCGGTTATCTGCAGCGACAAGACGGGAACCCTGACCCAGAATAAAATGACGGTTCAGGCAGTGTATGAAAGCGGCGGGACAGGAAAATCTGGCCGATCAGGACAGCTTTCTGTGCTGGAAGCGGCTGTTCTGGCAAATAATGCGGAAAACGAATTTTTAGGGGATCCGACAGAAACTGCTCTTTTGCGTATGGCAGATTCAGAGGGAATCCATACCATGCAGCTTCGGGATAGATGGCCCCGTCTGAACGAAAATCCATTTGATTCCCAGAGGAAGCGGATGAGTGTTTTATGCAGGCGGCCGGATGGAAAACAGATTCTGATTGTAAAAGGAGCCTGGGATGTTCTGATGCCCAGATGTACAAGAATTGAAAAGGAGGGTGGAAGCAGCCGGATTGCTTTGGAAGACGTCCGGAAAATTCAGAAGCAGAATGAAACCTGGGGAAAGAAAGGTCTCCGGGTTCTGGCTTTTGCTTACCGGATGAAAGGGACAATGAAAGAAGAACAGACGGAAGAAGAAACGAATTTGACCTTTCTGGGCCTGGCGGCCCTTATGGATCCGCCCCGCCCAGAGGCAGAAGAAGCAGTCAGACAGGCAAGAAAAGCGGGAATTAAGACGGTAATGATTACAGGCGACCATCCAGTAACAGCTCAGGCGATTGCAGAAGAAATCGGGATTCTTCGTTCCGGAGAACAGGTGATGACCGGGCCGGAGCTGGATCGGATGACGGATGCAGAACTGGAAAGCCGGTTAGAAACTATCTCTGTATGTGCCAGAGTGTCTCCGGAACATAAAATCCGGATTGTAGAAGCGTGGCAGAGGAAGGGCAAGGTAGTGGCCATGACCGGAGATGGAGTCAATGATGGACCGGCCCTAAAAAAAGCGGATATTGGAGTGGCAATGGGACTGGGGGGAACAGAGGTTTCCAGAGATGCAGCCTCAATGATTCTGGCAGACGACAATTTTGCGACCATTATTTCAGCAGTCGAAAATGGCCGGAATGTGTATCGAAATATCCAGAATGCCATTGATTTTCTCCTGTCCGGCAATATGGCCGGAATCTTTTGCGTATTGTATACATCATTCCTGGCGCTGCCAATGCCATTTGCGCCAGTACATCTGCTGTTTATTAATCTGGTTACGGATTCCCTGCCTGCGCTGGCCATTGGCATGGAACCGGCAGAAGAAGGATTGTTAGAACAAAAGCCCAGGGATCCGTCTAAGGGTATTTTAAGCAAAGCTTTTTTAAAGGATATTCTGATTCAGGGCGGCCTGATAGCGGTCTGTACAATGGCGGCTTATTACGTAGGCCTGACTGGAAGATGGTCTGGGAAATGGGGACAGAGCAGGGAGTTTGCCGGAAATTCCGCGGCTGCAGCGACGATGGCGTTTACAACGCTGACAATGGCCAGACTGTTCCATGGATTTAACTGCAGAAGCCATCACTCTGTTTTTTATCTGGGGCTGTTTACGAATCTGTACAGCATTATGGCATTTGAGGCAGGGGCGGTGCTTCTGGCTGCAGTTCTCTTTGTTCCGGCCCTTCAGAGACTGTTTGCAGTTTCCGATTTAAGCATGGGACAGATTGGGGCTGCGGTCGTATTTTCTCTGATTCCGACGATTTTTATCCAGGGATGGAAAGTGGCCAGAGAATGGCTGAAATCTAGTTGAAATCATGGCTGGAGTGTTGACATTTCTTTCCTATTTATGTTAGCATGGTAGTAATGAAATACAGATTAAAAAGAAGCGAGGTGGCTAAACGGAAACGTTTATTTGCGTCGCTTCTTTTTATGGGTGCAGCAAGGAGAAAAATTATGAAATTAGTAGCGTATCAGTTAGAGCGGGAGCAGAAAACCAGAATTGGAGTGTTAAATTTAGATGAGACCTGGGTTTACCCTATTAAGAGTATTGGCGTAGACTATGGGGAAATGGGGGAGCTGATAGAAGAGATTGGAGAATCAGAACTGCAGCTTCTGGAGTATGCGAGCACAAAAGAACCATACGGTATTTCTGGGGCTGCTCCGCTGGGAGAAGTACATCTGCTGGCGCCTATCCAGTATCCGAAGCAGGATGTGATTTGCCTGGGAATCAATTATATGGCTCATGCAGAAGAATCCGCTCGTTTTAAAAAACAGGAATTTGACGGAAAACGCGAGTATGCCGTATATTTTTCCAAGCGTGTCAGCAAAGCCAGCGCAGACGGAGATCCCATTCCGGGCCACTTTGACATTGTGGATAGTCTGGATTATGAAGCAGAGCTGGCAGTTATTATCCGAAAAGAGGCAAAAAATGTGCCGCCGGAGCAGGTAAAAGACTATTTGTTTGGATACACGATTATTAATGATGTCAGCGCCCGCAATATCCAGAATGCGCATAAACAGTGGTATTTTGGAAAGAGCCTGGATGGATTCCTGCCAATGGGGCCTTGCATTGCAACTGTGGATTCGGTTCCGTATCCGCCGAAGCTGGCAATTCAGTCTTATGTGAATGGGGAACTGCGGCAGGACAGCAATACCGGACAGATGATTTTTGATATTGACCATATTGTAAGTGAATTATCAAAGGGGATGAGCCTTCAGGCAGGCACGATTATCGCAACAGGAACGCCGGCTGGTGTGGGAATGGGATTTGTACCGCCAAAGTTTTTGAAAGCAGGCGATGTAGTAGAGTGCAGGATAGAAGGGATCGGAAGCATTAAAAACAAGGTGGAGGAGTAAAAAATAAAAAAGGGGATTGACAGCAGCAAGTTCATTGTATATACTAATATCAGTAATAATTACTAATATCAAGGAGAGATGCTGTTATGAAGACGATCAAATACAGCCGGCAGAGGGAATCCATAAAGGCCTGTTTGATGGCTCGTAAAGATCACCCCACAGCGGATGCAATCTACGCATCAATCCGTCAGGAATATCCGAACATCAGTCTTGGAACGGTGTACCGCAATCTGAATCTTCTGGAAGAACTGGGAGAGGTGAGAAAGCTTAGATGCGGGACCGGACCGGATCACTTTGATGGAGATATGGCGCCTCATTACCATTTTCTCTGTAAGAAGTGCGGTCGGGTATCTGATATTCCCATGAGCCATATGGAGGAAATCAATACGCTGGCAGGCCGTTACTGCACAGGCCGGATTGATGGCCATGAGATGGTATTTTACGGGGAGTGCTGTGAATGCCTGGAGATGAAAAAAATGGAAAATATTTCAGGAAAACCAGTTGACAAAACCAGTTAAATATGCTAGACTAAAACAGTAATAATTACTGATTTAAAAAACAAGAACTTAATTCAAACAAATTAAAATTTATAATAAGAAAAGGAGAAATTAACTATGAAAAAATGGGTTTGTACAGTATGTGGCTATGTTCATGAAGGTGAGACTGCTCCGGAGTTCTGTCCAGTATGTAAGGTTCCGGCAGACAAGTTCAAATTACAGGAAGATGAGATGACCTGGGCAGCAGAGCACGTTGTTGGCGTAGCACAGGGCGTTAGCGAAGATATTATTGCAGATTTAAGAGCAAACTTCGAGGGCGAGTGCAGCGAAGTTGGTATGTATTTAGCAATGGCAAGAGTTGCTCATAGAGAAGGTTACCCAGAGATCGGTTTATACTACGAGAAGGCAGCTTGGGAAGAGGCTGAGCACGCTTCCAAGTTCGCAGAGCTGTTAGGCGAAGTTGTTACCGATTCTACCAAGAAGAACCTGGAATTAAGAGTAGCAGCAGAGAACGGCGCTACCGCTGGAAAGACTGACCTGGCTAAGAGAGCAAAGGCAGCTAACTTAGATGCAATCCATGACACTGTTCATGAGATGGCAAGAGACGAAGCTCGTCACGGCAGAGCATTCGAGGGCCTGTTAAAGAGATACTTTGGCTAATTAAAAATTTTGGCATAAAGGCTTTTAAGGAGAATGGGAGAACATCCTGTTCTCCTTCTTTTTTGGCCTGAGACTACAGGAGACCAGAGTTTTCTGTTGACAAATCCAAATACTTATCCGAAAATAGAAACCATAGAAATGAGGATAGGCAGGGATAGAAATGGATCAGAATTGGAATCCTGGGATGACGGATGGAAGAAAATATTCTTTAAATGATATGGTTCGGGTTGGATGCGGAGACTGCATGGGGTGTTCGGCCTGCTGCCGCGGTATGGAAGGACTGGTGTTAAATCCAAAGGACATTTATAATTTGACGGTACATTTGGGAGTCTCTTTTGAAGAATTGATGGCAGATAAGATAAAACTGCAGATGGAAGACGGGCTGATTCTGCCGGGACTTCAAATGAACGGGGAGGAAGATGCCTGCGCATTTTTAGATAAAAACGGAAGATGCAGCATTCATAGCTTCCGGCCTGGAATCTGCCGCCTGTTTCCTCTGGGGAGAGACTATGAAGAGGGCCGGATCCAGTATATTTTTCTGGTAAATGGCTGTCAGAAACAGGAGCGGACAAAGGTAAAAGTGCGTAAGTGGATTGCTGCGCCAGATATGGAAAAAGAGGAGAAATTTCTGTTGAAATGGCATTCCTTCCAGAAAGAGGCCAGGGCTGCGGCTGGAGATGGAAGGGAACCGGAAAAGGCAAAAGCAGTGAATCTGCGGATCCTGAAAACGTTTTATATGACCCCTTACGACAGGGAAACGGATTTTTATTCCCAATTTGAGGAACGTCTGGAACAGGCGAGAATTTCATTGACAAATCAGGAAGGTTAGCGTAAAATTTTATCATATGCAGCGTCCAGATAACGGTTGCTGCGGCGTTGAAGAGGATTAGTAAGCACTCATACTCTGCAGAGAGGAAACTATCTGGTGGAAGGTTTCTGTGTCCCTGATTGCTGAACCTGCCTTGGAGCATCTTTGTGAAAACAGAGCGTTATCCGGCGTTAACGGAAAAAGAGAGAGCAGCCATTTGGCGCTAATCTGGGTGGTACCGCCGAGTCATTCGGTCCCTGAAGCAAGGGATGAATGGCTCTTTTTTTACAGTTTTTACAGTTACAAAGAAGGAGAGAGAAAATGGCAAACGATAAGAAAATGGTAGAAGCGATTACGTCTATGGAAGAAGATTTTGCCCAGTGGTATACGGACGTAGTAAAAAAAGCGGAATTAATTGACTATTCCAGCGTAAAAGGATGTATGGTAATTAAGCCGGACGGATATGCGATTTGGGAGAATATCCAGAAAGAAATGGATAAGCGGTTTAAAGCAGCAGGCGTTCGCAATGTTTATATGCCGATGTTTATTCCGGAGAGCCTTCTGCAGAAGGAAAAAGATCATGTAGAAGGATTTGCACCAGAAGTAGCATGGGTTACCCATGGCGGTTTAGAGCCTCTCCAGGAGAGAATGTGCGTAAGACCGACTTCTGAAACTCTGTTCTGCGATTTCTATGCAAGAGACATCCATTCTTACAGAGATCTGCCGAAGGTTTACAATCAGTGGTGTTCCGTAGTCCGCTGGGAGAAAACAACCCGTCCATTTTTACGTTCCAGGGAGTTCTTATGGCAGGAAGGTCATACGGCTCACGCAACAGCAGAAGAAGCACAGGAAAGAACGGAGCAGATGTTGAACATTTATGCCGATTTCTGTGAGGAAGTTCTGGCAATGCCGGTAATCCGCGGACGTAAAACGGACAAAGAAAAATTTGCAGGCGCAGAAGCAACCTATACCATTGAAGCGCTGATGCATGACGGAAAAGCGCTGCAGTCTGGTACCAGCCATAACTTCGGAGATGGATTTGCAAAAGCATTCGGCATCCAGTTCAGTGATAAAGACAACCAGTTAAAATATGTTCATCAGACTTCCTGGGGTATTTCTACCCGTTTGATTGGCGGTATCATTATGGTACACGGCGACAACGAAGGCTTAGTTCTTCCTCCGAGAATTGCTCCGACCCAGATTGTCATTGTTCCGATCCAGCAGAGAAAAGAAGGCGTCTTAGATAAGGCGTTTGAACTGGAAGGCCGTCTGTCCAACTTCCGCGTAAAAGTGGATGACAGCGACAAGAGTCCGGGCTGGAAGTTTAATGAGTGCGAGATGCGCGGTATTCCGGTACGTATTGAAATCGGACCAAAGGATATTGAAGCAAATCAGGCAGTTCTGGTTCGCCGTGATACCCATGAGAAGATGTCTGTATGCCTGGACGAGTTAGAAAGCAAGGTTGGCGAGCTGTTAGACCAGATTCAGACCGAAATGTTAGAGCGCGCAAGAAAGCACAGAGACGCTCATACCTACACTGCACTCACTTTAGATGAATTAAAGGATATTGCAGAAAATAGACCTGGATTTATCAAGGCAATGTGGTGCGGATGCCAGGAATGTGAAGAAAAGTTAAAAGAAGAGGCTGGAGTAACTTCCCGCTGTATGCCATTTGCCCAGGAAAAATTGTCCGATACCTGCGTATATTGCGGAAAGCCGGCAACAAAGATGGTATACTGGGGAAAGGCATATTAAAAATAGTAAGACACAGCACGGAAAGGAGGCGGCCCCATGCAAATAGAACTGCCCGATGCAGTAGAAGAGATTATCTCCAGGCTGAATGCCCACGGATATGAAGCCAGCGCAGTAGGCGGCTGCGTCCGTGACAGCCTGTTGGGACGGAAACCGGAGGATTGGGACATTACCACTTCGGCCCGTCCGGAACAGGTAAAGAAAATTTTTCCCCGAACTATTGATACGGGAATCGCACATGGTACGGTTACGATTATGATTCATAAGGTTGGGTATGAGGTGACTACCTATCGGATTGACGGCGAATATGAAGATGGCCGCCATCCCAAGGAAGTCCAGTTTACCTCTAATTTGATAGAAGATTTAAAACGTCGGGATTTTACGATTAATGCAATGGCCTACAGCAGCCGGGATGGAATCGTAGATGCCTTCGGAGGCATAGAAGATCTGAAAGCTGGATTGATCCGCTGCGTAGGAAATCCCATTGACCGGTTTACGGAAGATGCCCTGCGAATTCTTCGGGCAGTCCGTTTTTCTGCCCAGCTGGGATTTGTCATTGAGCCGGAAACCTATCAGGCAATCAGCGTCATTGCGCCGAATCTGGAACACGTCAGTAAAGAGCGGATTCTGGCAGAGCTGGGAAAGCTTCTGGTTTCCAATCATCCAGACAGAATCGGACTGGTTTATGAGACTGGGATGGCGCCGTTTATCTCGCCGGATTTTGCCCAGGTAAAAAGGCCGCTTCCCACAATCGACCCACAGCTTCCGGCCAGAAAACACCTGCGCTGGGCCGCTTTTTTACAGAACGAGACAGACGAACGGGCAGTCCGGATTTTGAGACAACTGAAATCGGATAATGATACTATTAACAAAGTCAGGACGCTTCTTCGGTTTGTCAAAACACCTCTGATGCCCCAAAAAGCGGAGCTTCGGAAGATTATGAGCCAGATGACGCCGGAATTATACGACGATTTGCTGCTCCTTCGAAACGTCGATCTTAAAGGTGAGATTGTCCGGCTGACAGAAGAGATCCGACAGGACGGGGACTGTCTCTATCTAAAGCAGCTGGCAGTCGGCGGAAGGGATTTGATGGATGCAGGTATCGGGCCTGGAAAAAAGGTAGGGGAAACCTTAAGCGCCTTGTTAGACCTGGTTCTGGAACGTCCAGAATACAACCAGAAAGAAAAATTGATTTCGCTTGCATTAGAAAAAGTCTGAACTCGTTCAGACTTTTTTGTCGCTGTTTTGCTGGTCATAATTTCGCTTTGGCATTCATACCCTAGAAATAGCTTAAGAGAGAATACAAAAAGCAGAAATTGGAGGGGCAGATATGACAGAGCGGTATACGGAAGTGCTGGAACAGTATGATATGGAGGTCTATGGGGTAAAAAAAGGCCGCGGAGCGTGGATCCTGGATACAGATAAGGGCTGCCGCATCTTAAAAGAATACAGAGGAACCGTCCGAAGGCTGGAGTTTGAAGCAAAGGTACTGGAAACCTTACAGGACAGCAGCGGATTAAAAGTGGATCAGTATGTAAGAAGCAAAGAAGACGGGCTGTTTACCAATGCTGGAGATGGGACTTGTTTTGTTCTGAAAGACTGGTTCCTGGACCGGGAGTGCAATTTGAAAGAATATCCGGAAATCCGGAGCGCAGTTACCAGAATCGGGATGCTGCATCAATTCCTGCGGAGAGTGGAATTTCAGGAAGAGTGGAAAATGGGATCGATTTTGTCTAGGCCGCTGTATGAAGAAATGGGACGTCACAACCGGGAAATGAAGAGAGCCAGAAGTTTTATCCGTCAAAAGAGGGGAAAGAGCGAGTTTGAACTGTGTGTAATTGATAGTTATTCTGCATTTTTCGAACAGGCCAAGGAAGCGGCGCAAGGACTGGAAACTATAGAAGAAGAGGGGGAAATGCCTCTGTTTTTGTGCCATGGAGATTTAGACCATCACCATGTGCTGATGGGCGGAAATTATGTGGCGATTGTAGAGTACAACCGGATGCATTTGGGGGTCCAGGCGGCAGATTTATATCGGTTTATGCGCAAGGTTATGGAGAAACATGGATGGAATCTGCGGCTGGGAGCCATGATGCTGGACGCTTATGAGCGGATTCTTCCAATGTCAGAAAAAGAACGGAAATGTCTCTATTATCTGTTTTTGTATCCGGAAAAATACTGGAAGCAGTTAAACTACTACTATAATGCGAATAAAGCGTGGATTCCTGCCAGAAATACGGATAAATTAAAGGCTTTGCAGGAGCAGGAAGAAGCCAGAAACGCGTTTCTGCACGAGATAAAATACTGAAAAACACTTTCTTTTTTGTATAGCATATAGTATAATTTGCATAGACAAAGAGAGGGCTGACAGGCTTTTTTCGGCATCTTTCAGAGACAGAGAAGGGAGTAAAAGTTTTATGAAGGACTACATGAAGATTTACAATGAGTGGCTTTCCAATCCATATTTTGATGAGGAAACCAAAGCGGAGCTGAGAGCCATTGAAGGGGACGAAAACGAGATTAAAGAAAGATTCTATATGGATCTGGAATTTGGTACTGCAGGCCTTAGAGGAATTATCGGCGCAGGAATTAACCGGATGAATATTTATGTAGTTCGCCGTGCGACACAGGGACTGGCTAACTACATTATCAAACAGGGCGGTGCAGAAAAAGGGGTTGCCATTGCCTATGATTCTCGTCATATGTCTCCGGAATTTGCGATGGAAGCAGCCATGACGCTGGCAGCCAACGGTATTAAGGCATATAAGTTTGAGTCTCTGCGTCCGACACCGGAGCTGTCTTTTGCAGTCAGGGAACTGGGATGTATCGCAGGCATTAATATTACTGCCAGCCACAACCCGCCGGAATATAACGGATACAAGGTTTACTGGGAGGATGGCGCTCAGTTTACACCGCCTCACGACAAAGGCGTTACGGAGGAAGTTCTGGCAATCGAGGACCTGTCCACAGTGAAGACGACAGATGAAGCTTCCGCGATTGCAGCAGGCAAATACGAAGTAATCGGCAAGGAGATTGATGACAAATATATTGCTCAGGTAAAGGCCCAGGTAGTGAACCAGAAGGCTATTGACGAGATGCAGGATCAGATTACTATTATTTATACCCCTCTTCATGGAACTGGAAACATTCCGGCAAGACGGGTTATGAAGGAATTGGGATTTGAACACGTATACGTAGTTCCGGAGCAGGAGCTTCCGGACGGTAATTTCCCAACCGTAAGTTATCCGAATCCAGAAGCAAAAGAAGCGTTTGAGCTGGGTCTTGCCATGGCAAAAGAGAAAAATGCAGATCTGGTTCTGGCAACTGACCCGGATGCAGACCGCCTTGGCGTTTATGTAAAAGACGATAAATCCGGAGAATACATTCCGCTGACCGGCAATATGTCCGGCGCGCTTCTGTGCGAATATGTATTAAGCCAGAAGAAGGCCGCAGGAAAGATTCCGGCAGACGGACAGGTTGTAAAGTCCATCGTTTCTACCAATCTGATTGATGCAGTTGCCAAGGCTTATGATGTAGAACTGATTGAGGTTCTGACTGGATTTAAGTGGATTGGCCAGCAGATTTTAAAGAATGAAAAGACCGGTAAGGGCACCTATTTATTTGGAATGGAAGAAAGCTACGGCTGCCTGATTGGAAGCTATGCAAGAGATAAGGATGCGATTTCCGCAACCGCTGCCCTGTGCGAAGCTGCAGCATATTATAAGGCTCAGAATATGACCTTATGGGATGCCATGATCGCAATGTACGAGAAGTACGGCTACTACAAAGACGCTGTAAAATCCATCGGACTGTCCGGTATTGAAGGACTTGCCAAGATCCAGGCAATCATGGAAAACCTGCGTGCCAATACTCCGGCAGAAGTAGGCGGCTATAAAGTGCTTTCTGCAAGAGATTACAAGCTGGATACCATTAAAGATATGGCGACTGGAGAAGTAAAACCAACTGGTCTTCCTTCTTCCAACGTGCTGTACTATGATATGGAAGACGGCGTATGGATGTGTGTAAGACCTTCCGGAACCGAGCCGAAGATCAAGTTCTACTATGGCGTTAAGGGAGTTTCCTTAGAGGATGCTGACAAGAAGGCGGCAGATATGGGCGCTGCAGTACAGGCTATGGTAGATGAGATGTTAAAGTGATTAATTTATAAGACAGAAATATAAGAATAGAAATATAAAATCAGAAAAGCTGCGGGAAATGAAGGCAAATTCATTCCCTGCAGCTTTTTTCGGCGAAAATCGTTATTTGTCCTGCTCCAGATATTTTTTTAAGTCCTTAAATGCTTCTCCGAATCGCTTGGAAGTAGCGCTGGGGTTGTTTCTCAGGAGACTTCTGTGATAAGAAGTCAGGCGGCGGCCAAGCTGGCGGCGGCGTTCCCGCAGAGCTTCGATTCGTTTGGTCAGATCGGGAAGATCAGGCAAATCCAACTGCTGGTATTTGTTCCGGATGTCCCATCTGTGGGAAGCAATCTGCTCCCTGGCGCTTTCCCGGATAGCGGCGGCTTCTTCCCGGATAGAGGATGCCTCTTCTTTGATAGCGGCGGCTTCTTCCCGGATAGCAGAAACCCGTTCCGATGTCTCTGCCTTTAAAAGAGCCAGTTGAACCTGGAGCTCTTCCAGCTCGGATTTGATTTTAGTCAGGGACTCCAGCGTGTGGCCAAGATCCAGGGCAGCCCGTATGGATTGAATGGCGTCTGTAACAAAGAGCACGCTGACAATGGCTAAAAAGGAAAATTCAACGGTGGGACTGAGAGAGAGAACGATCTTTTCAATGGGCTTGTGGAGAACTTCCGTCATCAGGATGGTTAAAAATCCCCAGGCGATAGAAGTGCCCAGACATACGTAACCATTGATATTGAATTTCTGATTGCTGTAATCCCAGTATCTCATTTTAAACAGCCGCTCCATGACCCAGCCGGTTACGTATTCCAGGGCAGATGCGGCGAAAAAGCCGGCAATGTAGACCAGAACAAGGTTGTCCTTAACGGGAAGAGAGACCCACAGCATCATAACAGCTCCGGTGCCATAGAGGGGAATCATGGGAAGCCGCAGAAAGCCGCGGTTGACCAGTCGGCGCTTTTGCAGGGAAACGTAGGTGGATTCGACAATCCATCCTAAAAAACAGTATATATAAAAGAATGTAATCCAGTGGTACCAGGGGTAAGTATACATATTTGCGTCCTTTCTGCTTGCAAGAATCAAAGCTGTCATGTAAAATGAGGAAGATGATATTCAGGGCGGCCTGAATGGTTATTGGTATTATAAACGAAAACAGATTGAAGATAAAGAGGTTTTTGAATGAGTATTTTAAATGTAGAACACTTGAGTCATGGGTTTGGCGACAGAGCGATTTTTTCGGATGTCTCCTTCCGTCTCTTAAAAGGAGAGCACATTGGACTGGTAGGAGCCAATGGCGAAGGAAAGTCCACGTTTATGAGTATTATTACAGACAAGCTGATGCCGGATGAAGGAAAAGTGGAGTGGGCGAAAAATGTGCGGGTCGGCTATCTGGATCAGCATACAGTGCTGGAAGCAGGCATGACCATCCGGGACGTATTAAAAAGCGCATTTGCATTTCTCTTTGAGATGGAAGCCCAGATGAACGAAATCTGCGACAAGATGGGAGAAGCTTCCGAAGACGAGATGAACGCCATGATGGAAGAACTGGGAACCATTCAGGATCTGCTGATGGCTCACGATTTCTATATCATTGATGCAAAGGTGGAGGAAATCGCCAGAGCGTTCGAGTTAAATGAATTGGGATTGGACAAGGACGTATCCGAGCTTTCCGGAGGACAGAGAACCAAGGTTCTGCTGGCAAAGCTTCTTCTGGAAAAACCAGATATTCTGCTTTTGGACGAGCCTACCAACTATCTGGACGTCCAGCATATTGAGTGGTTGAAACGCTACCTTCAGGACTATGAAAATGCCTTTATCCTGATTTCCCATGACATTCCATTTTTAAACAGCGTGGTCAATATTATTTATCACATGGAAAACCAGCGGCTGGATCGGTATGTAGGAGATTATGATAAGTTCCAGGAAGTGTATGCAGCAAAACAGGCCCAGTTAGAAGCTGCTTATAAGAGACAGCAGCAGGAAATTGCTCAATTGGAAGATTTTGTGGCCCGCAATAAAGCAAGGGTTTCTACTCGAAACATGGCCATGTCCCGTCAGAAGAAGTTGGATAAAATGGAAGTCATTGAGCTGGCAAAGGAAAAACCGAAGCCGGAATTTCACTTTATGGAAGCCAGGGCAGCCGGAAAATACATTTTTGAGACACATGGTCTGGTAATCGGATACGATGAACCGCTGTCAAAGCCAATTGATTTATCAATGGAACGCGGAGAAAAGCTGGTTTTAAAGGGAGCCAACGGTATCGGAAAGACCACTCTGCTTCGTAGCATTTTAGGAGAAGTGCCGGCACTTTCCGGAACAGTGGAATTGGGAGACTATCTGTATCTGGGATATTTTGAACAGGAAATGGCGCCAGGCAATACAACGACCTGCATTGAAGAAATCTGGAAAGAATTCCCATCCTACACCCAGTACCAGGTGCGGGCGGCTCTTGCCAAATGCGGTCTGACAACGAAAAATATTGAGAGCCAGGTACGGGTACTGTCCGGAGGTGAACAGGCAAAAGTACGGTTATGTAAACTTATTAATCGGGAAACCAATGTTTTATTATTGGACGAGCCGACCAACCATCTGGACGTAGATGCCAAAGACGAGCTTCGCAGGGCTTTGATGGCATACAAAGGAAGCATTGTTTTAATCTGCCATGAACCGGAATTTTATGAAGGACTGGCGACCAGGGTGCTGGACTGCAGCGAGTGGTCTCTGAGAGTATAAATTGACAACAAAAATCCCGCAGGGTGGCGCCTGCGGGATTTTCGGGAATGGTAGGTATAATAAATAAGAAAATGTTTAGGGGGGCCGGACGGCTCGCACCGTCCGGTATGAGTATGAAAAAGCTTTGTGATTTCAAGTAACCACTTGAAACAAAGGCTCGTTATCCTCTCGGATAACTTGTTTATAGTATATCCATAAAATATGTCCGAAATGTGTCGGCGTCATAAAAAAAGAATAAACTCTATAAAAAATAAAAAAACCCTTTGAAAACTCTTCGGGATTGTATATAATAAGATAGGAGTCTTACAACTAATTTACAGTTTTGCACATTGATGCTAAATTTGGAGGAAATTAATATATGTTTACCATGATGTCCAATGACATTGGAATTGACTTAGGAACTGCCAGTATCCTGGTTTATATTAAAGGAAAAGGCGTTGTGTTAAAAGAACCGTCAGTAGTTGCCATTGACCGTGACAATAATAAGATCATGGCTATTGGCGAGGAAGCCCGTCTGATGATTGGCCGTACTCCGGGTAATATTGTTGCAGTACGTCCTCTCCGCCAGGGCGTTATTTCCGATTATACGGTTACGGAAAAAATGTTAAAATATTTTATCAACAAGGCAGTCGGCAAGAAAACTCTGCGCAAACCCCGTATCAGCGTTTGTATTCCAAGCGGCGCGACGGAAGTAGAGAAGAAGGCCGTTGAGGATGCAACCTACCAGGCAGGAGCCAGAGAGGTTTCTATTATTGAGGAGCCGGTAGCAGCTGCAATTGGAGCCGGCATTGACATTTCCAAGGCCTGCGGCAACATGATCGTAGACATTGGAGGCGGTACTGCAGATATTGCAGTTATTTCCCTGGGCGGCACTGTAGTCAGCACTTCCATCAAAATCGCTGGTGATGACTTTGATGAGGCCTTAGTTCGCTATATGAGAAAGAAACACAACCTGCTGATCGGTGAGAGAACAGCAGAGGAGATTAAGATTAATATCGGCGCTGCATACCGCAGACCAGAAGTTCTGACTATGGAAGTCCGCGGCCGTAACCTGGTTACCGGTCTTCCAAAGACGATTGTCGTAACTTCTGACGAGACCTTAGAGGCGTTAAGAGAGCCGGCTATGCAGATTGTAGATGCAGTTCACAGCGTATTAGAGCGTACTCCTCCGGAACTGGCAGCCGATATTTTCGAGAGAGGTATTGTGCTGACCGGCGGTGGTTCCCTGCTCAGCGGCTTAGACGCCTTGATTGAGGAAAAGACGGGTATCAATACAATGGTAGCGGAAGATCCGCTGACAGCAGTAGCTATTGGTACTGGCAAATTTATTGAGTTTGCCCATGGAGACAAAGAGGATTTTAATTAAAATTTGTATACGCCCGAAGGTCTTTCCAACCGGCCTTCGGGCGTTGTTTCATCTGACAGGAATAAGGTATGGCAACAGTAAGAGGGTTTGTAGAACGGATTAAATTCCGCAACGAAGAGAATGGATATACAGTGTTAAGTCTTGCCGATGGAAAAGACGAGACCATTCTGGTAGGAACCTTTCACTACATCAGTGAAGGCGAGATGGTAGAAGCGACCGGAGCCATGATTGAGCATCCGGTGTACGGAGAGCAGCTTCAGGTAGAAAGCTATGAGATCAAAACGCCGGAAGACAATGCAGCGATTGAACGGTATTTAGGCTCTGGCGCCATAAAAGGCGTAGGAGCTGCTCTTGCTGCCCGGATTGTAAAAAAGTTTAAGGCAGACACCTTCCGGATTATGGAAGAAGAGCCGGAGCGACTTTCGGAAGTAAAAGGCATCAGCGAAAAAATGGCTATGGCTATTGGCGAACAGGTAGAGGCCAAAAAAGAAATGCGCCAGGCCATGATGTTTCTCCAGGACTATGGCATTTCCATGAATCTGGCTGTGAAAATCTATCAGGAATACGGCCAGAGAACGTACAGCATTTTAAAAGAAAATCCCTACCGTCTGGCAGACGACATCCCAGGGGTGGGATTTAAGATGGCAGATGAGATTGCCCAAAAGACTGGTTTGTTTACGGATTCTGATTACCGGATAAAAAGCGGTATCTTTTATACCCTTCTCCAGGCGGTTGGAAACGGGCATACCTATCTTCCAGAAAGCGAGTTAAAAGCCAATGCTGCTGAGCTTCTCCAGATTCATCCGGAAGACATGGACAAACATCTGATGGACCTTCAAATGGAGAAAAAAATCATTGTCCGGGGTCAGCAGGAGGGAGAGCGGATTATTTATTCTTCCCAGTATTACTATCTGGAATTAAATACTGCAAAAATGCTGTGCGATTTAAATATTAAGGGAGACATTCCCAGCAAGACCATTGAAAAACGGCTGGAGCAGATTCAGGCATCGGAACAGATTGAACTGGACGAAATGCAGCAGCAGGCGGTACTGGAAGCGGTCAACAACGGGCTTATGATCATTACCGGCGGCCCTGGTACAGGAAAAACCACGACCATTAATGCCATTATCCAGTATTTTGAGATGGAAGGAATGGAAATCCTGCTGGCGGCCCCTACGGGAAGAGCGGCCAAGAGGATGACGGAAGCTACTGGATATGAGGCGAAGACGATTCATCGGATGCTGGAGCTTACCGGTATGCCGGACGAAAAAGAGCGTTCCGGAATGCATTTTGAGCGGAATGAGGAAAATCCTCTGGATGCAGATGTGATTATTATTGATGAAATGTCCATGGTAGATATCAGCCTGATGCATTCTCTTTTAAAGGCGGTAACGGTGGGAACCAGGCTGATTTTGGTAGGAGACGTCAACCAGCTTCCAAGCGTGGGGCCAGGCAATGTTTTAAAGGATATTATTGAATCCGGCCAGTTTAATGTGGTAAAGCTGACAAAGATTTTTCGGCAGGCAGCAGAAAGCGATATTATTGTCAATGCCCACAGGATTAACGACGGACTGCCGATTCCATTGGGAAAACCCAGCAAAGATTTTCTTTTTATTAAACGGGATATGCCGGATGCTATTATCAGCGCCATGATTACCCTGGTACAGAAAAAACTTCCGGATTATGTCCACGCAGATCCGATGGATATTCAGATTATGACCCCCATGAGAAAAGGCGCTCTGGGAGTAGAACGGCTCAATCAGATTTTTCAGGCATTTTTAAATCCTCCGGATAAAAAGAAGGCGGAGAAAGAATTAAACGGGACTATCTGGCGTACTGGCGACAAAGTTATGCAGATAAAGAATAACTATCAGATTGAGTGGGAAATCCGCAATCGTTACGGAATTCCTGTGGATAAAGGGATGGGAGTCTTTAATGGGGATATTGGACGGATTCGGGAAGTCAATGAGTTTGCAGAGACCATGACAGTAGAGTTTGATGAAGGCCGTATGGTGGAATATTCCTTTAAACAGGCGGAAGAGCTGGAGCTGGCTTATGCCATTACCATTCATAAATCCCAGGGAAGCGAATATCCGGCGGTCATTATCCCGGTTTACAGCGGCCCAAGAATGCTGATGAACCGGAATCTGATCTATACCGGCGTTACCAGGGCGAGAACCTGCGTCTGCTTAGTGGGAATTCCGGAAATGTTTCAGGCGATGGCAGATAATGCAATGGAGCAAAAGAGATATTCTGGCCTGGAAGAACGGATTAAAGAGATGTACGCCTTAGCGTAAGGGGGAAAATGGTTAGGAGAATTCAAAAATTGGGGAATACAGCATGGAAGATGTTTCTGGATTGCCTTTATCCCAGAAGGTGTCCGGTCTGCGGTGAGATTGTGATGCCAAAAGGCGCGCTGATCTGTCCGGATTGTGAAAAACAGATTTCCTGGGTAAATGGGGCGGTCTGTCAAAGCTGCGGTCGTCAGCTGTCAGATGAGACTGCAGAATACTGTCCGGACTGTATGCGCCGCCGCCACAGCTTTGACGGAGGGATCGCGCTGTGCAATTATAATGAAGCGGCAAGGACGTCCATGGCAAAAATCAAGTACCAGGGGCGCCGGGAGTATCTGGATTATTACGGACAGGTATTTGTGAAGCGTCTTGGAAGAAAAATAGCCGGTTTTCATCCGGACGTCCTGGTTCCTGTGCCGGTTCACCCGGCCAGAAAGAAAAAAAGGGGATTTAACCAGGCAGAGGTACTGGCAGAGCGGATTTCAGAAGAACTGGAACAGCAGTACCATATCCGGATTCCAGTTTGTCCGGAACTGCTTTCCCGCACCAAAAAGACGCTGCCCCAGAAAGATTTAAGCGCTGCAGAGCGCCTGAAAAATCTGGAAGGCGCTTTTGAGGCTGGAACTGTCCCGCCTGGGATCCGCAGAGTACTTCTGGTAGATGACATTTACACCACTGGAAGTACGGCGGACACCTGTGCGAAGGCATTAAAGCAGGCGGGAGTGCGAAAGGTGTATATTGCGACAGCCTGCATTGGAAATCAGTAGGCTGGGAACATTCTCCAATAGGATTCTGGATGCAGTTTTTACCAGATTAAGAAATCCTTTCCTGTCATTCTAAGAACAGCTTCTGTTAAGAAATAATCAGCATAAATCAAGTCTGTCTGCTCTCTGCAGTCATTGTGGAAAGCTACCTTGCAGTTCTGTACAATTCCATCTATTTCCGGATCCCAGATACAGCTTTTTTCACAGATGCTTTTTACGATACGCATGGCGTGAGTCCGGTAAAGTGCTTTGTCGGCGTCGTCTATATGTTCTGCGATTTCCAGAAGTCCGCACGCAGCGCACAATCCGGCAGAAGCGTCCAGATAAGAGGAAGAAGCCGGCTGACGGAAATCACAGAGAGGGATGTAATCCGTCTGGGAGACGTTTGCAATAAAGTAATGCGCAGTCTTTTTGGCAATATCCAGGTATTTCTTATCTCTGGTATAATGGAACATTTTATCGTTCTTCTTAAGGATGAATTTCCCCAGGTAAGGATCTGTCTGCCGGAAAAAGAGGCAATCGACGGGGCAATAGAGATGGCTTTGAAAAAATAGGAAGATAAGAAAGTAAGGCATTCGTCTGCGGGCGAATGCCGACACCTTGATTTTTTTTTAGTTTTGTGGTATAATAAATCCCTGACAGAAAGATATGAAAAAATATTGACGAATCAATGTTTTTATGATATAGTAGACGGGCGAATGGAAGAGCTTAGGTCTTTTTTTTATGCTCAAATTTAGCATGGAAAAGACCCCGACAACAACAAGAATATTAAGTGGAGGTGGAAGTCGTGCGCACAAGAATTACACTGGCATGTACCGAATGCAAACAACGTAATTACAACATGACCAAGGATAAGAAAACTCATCCTGACAGAATGGAAACCAAGAAGTACTGCAGATTCTGCAAAACTCATACTTTACACAAAGAAACCAAGTAATTGATCTTAGTAAAGGATGTGAAATTATGGGAGATGCGGTGAAAGAAAAAGCCGAAAAGAAAAGCTTTTTCAAGGGTTTGAAAGCCGAGTTCAAAAAGATCATCTGGCCGAACAAAGACACTATTACAAAGCAGACTGTACTGGTTTTAGTAGTTTCTTTGGCGCTGGGCTTGATTATTGGCGTCCTTGACCTGGTAATTAAGTTTGGTCTGAATCTCATCCTGTAAATTGAAAGGCGGATTAGAATGGCAGATGCACGTTGGTATGTAGTTCATACCTACTCAGGCTATGAAAACAAAGTAAAAGTTGACATTGAAAAGACGATCGAGAACCGAAACCTGCAGGATCAGATTTTGGAGGTCTCTGTTCCAATGCTGGCTGTCACCGAATTGAAAAACGGCGTGGAGAAGCAGGCGGACAAAAAGATGTTCCCTGGCTATGTGCTGGTCAACATGGTTATGAATGATGACACCTGGTACGTAGTACGCAATACCCGCGGCGTTACCGGATTTGTAGGGCCAGGATCCAAGCCGGTTCCTCTGACAGAAGAGGAAATCGCAGCTTTAGGCTTCCAGAAGCCGGAAGTTGAAGTGGATTTCGAAGTCGGCGATATGATAGTAGTAACCGCTGGCGCCTGGAAAGATACCGTTGGTGCGATTAAGTCCATCAACGAAGCCAAGAAATCCATTATTATCAATGTCGAAATGTTTGGCCGTGATACACCGGTCGAGCTGAACTTCAGCGAAGTTAAGAAAATGTAACAGGAATCGGCCTTTCTGCATGAAAGGCTGGTGGGAGGGAAATCCCCGACAATACCACATAATTTAGGAGGTGCCTAAAATGGCAAAGAAAGTAACAGGTTATATCAAATTACAGATTCCTGCTGGTAAGGCAACACCAGCACCGCCAGTTGGTCCTGCATTAGGTCAGCATGGTGTAAACATCGTACAGTTCACCAAGGAATTCAATGCAAGAACCGCTGACCAGGCTGGTATGATTATTCCAGTAGTCATCACTGTATATGCTGACAGAAGCTTCAGCTTCATCACCAAGACCCCGCCGGCTGCTGTTCTGTTAAAGAAGGCCTGCAAGATCGAATCTGGTTCTGCAGTTCCGAACAAAACAAAGGTAGCCACCATCAGCAAGGCAGACTTACAGAAGATCGCTGAATTAAAGATGCCAGACTTAAACGCAGCAAGCGTTGAGGCAGCTATGAGCATGATCGCTGGTACTGCAAGAAGTATGGGTATTACCGTAGAAGAATAATTCCCATCTGATGGAACAAACAAATACGTGGGAGGGAAATCCCCGACAATACCACTAGGAGGTTATTTAGAATGAAAAGAGGAAAAAGATACGCAGAGGCTGCTAAGACAGTAGACCGCGCTATCCAGTATGATACAGCAGACGCAATCGCCCTGGTAAAGAAGAATGCATCTGCAAAATTTGATGAGACTATTGAAGCTCATATCAGAACCGGTTGTGACGGACGTCACGCTGATCAGCAGATTCGTGGTGCAGTAGTTCTGCCTCACGGAACTGGTAAGACCGTTCGTATTTTAGTATTTGCAAAGGGACCAAAGGCTGACGAGGCTCTGGCTGCTGGCGCAGATTACGTAGGAGCTGAGGAGTTAATTCCGAAGATCCAGAACGAAGGCTGGTTAGATTTTGATGTAGTTGTAGCTACTCCAGACATGATGGGCGTTGTAGGACGTCTGGGTCGTGTACTTGGACCGAAGGGCTTAATGCCAAACCCAAAGGCTGGTACTGTAACCATGGACGTAACCAAGGCTATCAACGATATCAAAGCTGGTAAGATTGAGTACAGACTTGACAAAACCAACATTATCCACGTGCCAGTAGGAAAAGCTTCTTTCACTGAGGAGCAGTTAGCGGACAACTTCCAGACGCTTATCGATGCAATTATGAAGGCAAAACCAAGCACCTTAAAGGGCGCTTACTTAAAGAGCGTTACCCTGACCTCTACTATGGGTCCTGGCGTAAAGCTGAACGTAGCAAAGTTAGCAAACTAATTGCTGCTGATTTAAGTGTAAAACTTCACAAAGCATATTATGCACACCGGTCATTCTGGCCGGTGTGTTTTATTTCATAGGAAGCAGCTTCCTATGAAATAAAACACACTTCGCGAGGAACGCCATGCGGCGGAAAAGAATTTTGCCGCAGAAGCGACCCGCCGCAGGCGGAGAATCTCACTTGCGAGATCCGTTCACTTTTTTGAAAAATACTAATTGACATTTTTGAAAAACTATGATATATTACTCGAGTATTGACTGCCGAAGACAGCAGGTGCTGAAAAGCTTAAGGTGAAAACGCCTGCCGAGGAACGTACAAATCAAACATAGATTGATTTTGTAGCCCTCTGTCTTGGTGACAGAGGGATTTTTTTCGCAGGGGATACTTTCAAAATAATATAGGAGGTAAACCATCATGGCAAAAGTTGAATTAAAGCAGCCTATCGTTGACGAGATTGCTGGCTTATTAGACGGCGCAGCAAGTGCAGTAGTTGTTGACTACCGCGGTTTAACGGTAGAGCAGGATACACAGCTTCGTAAACAGTTAAGAGAAGCAGGCGTAACTTATAAGGTATACAAGAACACCTTAATTAAGCGTGCTGCTGAGGGAACTGATTTCGCAGCTTTAGATCCAAACTTAGAAGGACCAACTGCATTAGCAGTATCCAAGACCGATGCTACCGCACCGGCAAGAGTATTAGCTGAGTTTGCAAAGAAAGCAGACAAGCTGGAGATTAAGGCTGGCGTTGTAGAGGGAATCTACTACGATGCAAAGGGAATGAACGTAATCGCTTCTATCCCATCCAGAGAAGTTCTTCTGGGCAAGTTACTGGGCAGCATCCAGTCTCCAATTACCAATTTTGCACGCGTTCTGAATCAGATTGCAGAAGCAAAAGAGGCATAAATTTTCTCGCCAGACATTGTGCGGCATGAAAAATAATAAGAACGAACTAATTATTGAAAATCAAACAAATATTTATGGAGGTAAATAATCATGGCAAAGTTAACAACCGCTGAGTTTATCGAAGCTATCAAGGAATTATCCGTATTAGAATTAAATGAATTAGTAAAGGCTTGTGAGGAAGAGTTTGGTGTATCTGCAGCAGCAGGCGTAGTAGTTGCAGCAGCAGGTCCTGCAGAGGCAGCTGAAGAGAAGACCGAGTTTGACGTAGAGTTAACCGAGGTTGGTCCAAACAAGGTTAAAGTTATCAAAGTTGTTCGTGAAGTTACCGGCTTAGGCTTAAAGGAAGCTAAGGACGTAGTTGACGGTGCTCCTAAGGTAGTTAAGCAGGGCGCTTCCAAGGAAGAAGCTGAAGACATCAAGACCAAGTTAGAGGCTGAAGGCGCAAAGATTACCTTAAAGTAATCCATTCCTTAAAAAATTGAATGATTGCTAATATTCGGTTATCGGGTATTATGAAAAGGGGGCTGGGATCTTCGGATTTCGGCTTCCTTTTTAGCTTTTTTCCGGAAAGATTCGTTGCATGGAAATTTAAAATCGGTTATACTAAAAGAAAAAGGAGGCCGGTTTTATGAAATGTATCATAGATAAGGTATTGCGGTCCGCAGATGATTATCTGGAAAAGATGACCTGGAAAGACATGGCAGTGCTGAAAATCTGTCTGATTGCGCTGGGAATCACCATAGGCTGTTCCCTTAGCAAAGAAAAGGGAACAAAAGTGAAGAAGCTGGCTCTGTTTGTATTTGTGGTAACCTATATCCCGCTGATGTACCGGTACCTGCCTTGTCTGAAAAACCGGTTCTGCAATCCGGATGAGTGAAATAAAACGAGGGGAGCATCGTAAAATAGCTGACTAGACAGTTGCTTTGCGATGCTCCCCCAGCTTTTTCATGGGTTAGGGATTCTCATTTGCTTCTTTTAACAAAACTTCGATTTTTCCGCGCATCAGGTCAAAAGCCACATCATTCATACCGCTGTTGGTAATCACATCGGCAAATACTTTCGTGGGTTCTACATAGAGATTGTGCATAGGTTTTACCGTAGTTAGATACTGGGTAACAATGCCTTCTACATCACGTCCGCGCTCTTTGGTATCTCTTAAAATTCTTCTTAAAATCCGTTCATCTGCATCTGCGTCTACAAAGACTTTGATGTCCAGCAAATCACGAATCCGTTCGTCAAACAGGACTAGAATGCCTTCCAGCAGAATAACTGGTTTTGGCTCAATGCGGATGGTGCCCTGTGCCCTGTTGTGGAGAGAATAGTCATAGGTTGGACATTCAATTGCCTGTCCTTCTTTCAGACGAGCCAGATGTTTGACTAACAGTTCCGTTTCAAATGCATCTGGATGGTCGTAATTTAATTTTTTGCGTTCTTCAAAAGAAATGCCATCATTACAGCGATAATAATTGTCATGGTAGATAACGGCAACCTGATCGCCAAATGCATCGTGAAGCCGGTTGGTAAACGTGGATTTTCCGGATCCGGTGCCGCCTGCAATGCCGATGATAATTGGTTTCATTTCAGATTCCTCCTGAGTATGAGATATATTCCTATTATACACGAAAATCCCTCTTGGTAAAACCCCTTCCCATACGTTATAATAGATTTAATAGAATCTGGAAGGAGACCATATGGGGAACATACATCCAAAAAAAGAGTTGTCTAGGAAAGCACAGTTTTATCTGTTGTCACTGATTCCAATTTACTTTATTGCAGCGGGACTGATTGTCCAGCCTTTTGATGAGATCCTAAGGGGGATTGCCCGTCTGATTGCAGAACCGGATTTCCTGATTACTGACTATTTTGTAATTGGAGGAATTGGCGCAGCCTTTTTAAATGCTGGTATTCTTTCGATTATGAGTATCTGGTTGATCTATAAGCTGAATATGGAAATGAACGGACATACGATTACATCAGTGTGTCTGATGTTTGGATTTTCTTTATTTGGAAAAAATCTGCTGAACATCTGGGCAATTTTATTTGGTGTCTTTTTATATGCCAGATACCATAAAACGTCAGTGTCCAGATACCTTTATATTGGACTTTATGGTACAAGCTTATCCCCGATTTTAACCCAGATTATGCAAATCTGGCACGTTCCTTTGGCGATCCGGATTGTTCTCAGTCTTGCGACAGGAAGCGCCATTGGATTTGTACTGCCGCCTCTGGCGACCCATGTGCATTACGCTCACAAAGGATATTCCCTATATAATGTAGGGTTTGCAGCAGGTATTATCGCCACGGTTGTTGTGTCAGTGCTGAAATCTTTTGGGATTACGACAGAATCAAGATTGATTTGGTCCACTGGAAACGATCTGCTGTTTTTTGTCATGCTGTCCATCCTGTTTGGTGGGATGATGATAGGAGCGGTTTGGTTTGGAGGCAGGGAAACCCTAACGTCTTATCGGGAGCTTCTAAAATCCTACGGCCTTTCCGGAACAGATTATGTAAAAGAAAATGGAGGGCCTGCAGCGGTTTTTAATATGGGGTTAAACGGCCTTTTTGCAGTAATTTTTGTGCTGGCAGTAGGGGGAGATTTAAACGGCCCTACGATTGGAAGCATTTTTACCATTGTAGGCTTTTCTGCAACTGGAAAACACATCCGTAATATATTTCCAATTATGGTGGGAGTCTGCCTGGGAGGAATTACAAAAAACTGGAATATTTACGATCCATCTGCGATACTGGCGCTTCTGCTTTCCACTACGCTTGCACCCATTGCAGGAGAATTTGGATGGGGAGCAGGTATTCTTGCCGGATTTCTACATTCTTCTGTAGCGTTGAATGTGGGAATCGTTTATGGAGGCATGAACTTGTACAATAATGGTTTTGCAGGGGGTCTGGTAGCGATATTCCTGGTTCCGGTTATCCAGTCTGTGCGGGACAGACGGGCAAGGGCAAGGGGAGGAATTTCCCTATAGATTCCTTGCAGATGCAGACAGAAATTTTTGTGTTCTGGCAGCAGATATGGTATACTGAAAAGAGCTGGACGACAGAAAAAATGTAAAGGAGAGTACGTATGAAAAAGTTTATTGCAGAGTTTAAAGCATTCGCCCTCAGAGGAAATGTAATGGATATGGCAGTCGGCGTTATCGTCGGCGGTGCATTTTCTGGTATTGTCAAATCCTTAACCGATAACTTTATTAATCCGCTTCTGGATTTTTTAATGGGCCATGCGACCTATACCTGGGCAGATATTTCCGGATTTGCTTCGGCATTCCTTTCTTCAGTAGTGAATTTCTTTTTAATGGCCTTTATTTTGTTCTGTCTGATTAAGATCATTAACAAGGCTATGTCTTTGGGAAACAAAAAAGAAGAGGAAACGCCGGCTGCGCCGACAACAAAGATTTGTCCGTACTGTAAAAGTGAAATCCCCATTGATGCGACAAAATGCGCGCATTGTACGTCGGATGTAGATTAAAAATGAAAAATTTGATTTTACAGAAGATTCGGATATCAATATTACGCTTTTGGTTGACTTGAATGAGGAAGAGGCAGAGCAGTTTTCTAACCTGGAGTTTGAGTATAATGTTGGTCGTGATATATGGATGGTTCCGGTTGTGAACAACATATAGGACATTCTGCAGACACAAACGAATTAGGATTTGTTTAGAGATGAAGGAAATCAGGAATAAATACACAAAACCAGTCCTCAAATTGTTTGTGGAACTTCAAAACAAATGAATTTTAAACAAATTTAAGGTAAAATTGTTTATAGATGAAGGAAACAAGCGGAAACTAAACAGTCATATCGAAAGAATTGTTTGAAAAACATCAAAATCAATCAGATATGCACAAACCAAGTGACAGTTGGGGTGCGGACTGTGTGGAGTTCATTTTCTGCTTTTTGACAAACGGGAGTATCCTAAAGTGGACCTGTTGACAAACTAAAGAAAAATGGCTTTCTATATGGTATACTTATTATACCA
>CAJMQQ010000032.1 GCA_905215625.1 uncultured bacterium | reverse complement strand
CCCAGGGGATTTTTTCCAGGTGAAACATTTTTCCTGCTAAAGCCGCGCCATTTTCTATTTTCAAAGGGTTGATACGAAGTCCCTGGGTTCTCTCTTTTTCATAGCTTTCTATAAAATCCGCATATTCTTCCGGACCTAACAGTCTCTTCATCCGTGCCGTAAAAGCCTGGGGCAATTCCATCATCTGTCTCTCTCCTATAAAAAAAGCTGCCGCAAAATGAACTTTTTTCATCTTGCAACAGCCGATTTAAGCTGCGTTACTTACAGCACAACTTTGAAGTCTGGATCTGCATCGCCGTTTACTACATAGTAAGCCATGTTTTCTTCTGCTACGATGTACAGTTCGATGCTTTCAATCTCAGTACCTTTGTGGGTTTCTGCATAAGCTGCCTGAGCCTTTGCTAAAACTTCTTTTGCCACAACTTCTTTACCAGCGTACTGGAATACAACCGTTGCTTTTGTTTCTTTCTTAGCTGCCGGCTTCTTAGCTGCTGGCTTCACTGCCTTTTTTGCTTCCTCTGCAGCTGGAGCAGCGGTTTTTACCTCAACTGCCTTTGTCTCTTCCTTAACAGGTTTCGCTGCTGCAGTTGCCTTCGTTGTTTTTCTGGATGCTGCCATAATACTTATCCTCCTCATGATTCTATACATTTTTATTATAACTTACTTACAAGTATTACTTTAGATGTCATCGTCATTAATGGATTATAAGTCTATGTCACGAATTTGTCAATGTTTGAGGCACGTTCCTCCGCTTTGTACCTAAAAAAAGCCTATAATTCCTCTTCTATCCGCAAAAGCTGGTTGTATTTTGCCACCCGGTCCGAGCGGCACGGCGCTCCGGTTTTAATCTGTCCTGCATTCAGCCCGACTGCCAGATCCGCAATCATGGGATCTTCGGTTTCTCCGGAACGGTGGGAAATAATGGCGGCATATCCGGCCTCTTTTGCCATCTGTACGGCGTCCAGGCTTTCGGTCAGAGTCCCTATCTGGTTTACCTTAATTAAGATAGCATTGGCAATTCCCATATCAATCCCCTTTTTCAGCCGTCTGGTATTGGTAACAAACAAATCGTCTCCCACCAGTTGTACAGAAGATCCCATTGCAAAAGTCAGCATTTTCCAGCCTTCCCAGTCCTCTTCCCAGAGTCCGTCTTCAATGGAAAAAATTGGATACCTTTCTGTCAGTTCTTTATAGTACTGGACCATTTCCGAAGAAGACCGGCGTACCTGCTTTCCCTTCATCCTGCTTTCTCCTGGAAACAGGTAATATCCGCTTTCTTCGTCATAAAGCTCTGATGATGCAGCGTCTAAGGCAAACCGGATGTCTTCTCCCGGCTGATAACCTGCCTGGATCACCGCTTCCGTCAGAAAGGACAGCACCTGGTCGGCATCCTGAAAATCCGGTGCAAATCCGCCTTCATCCCCTACTCCGGTAGAATACCCTTTTTTTATCAACAGTTTTTTCAAGGTATGATAGACTTCTGTGCAGATCCTTAAACCTTCTGAAAAAGACCGAGCCTTCCAGGGTGCAATCATAAATTCCTGAAGATCAACGGTATTGTCTGCATGTTTTCCTCCATTTAAGATGTTCATCATAGGTCTTGGAAGTCTGCATCCATTGATTCCTCCTAAATACCGGTAAAGAGGAAGGCCAAGGCCGTCCGCTGCTGCCCTGGCAGCTGCCATAGATACGGCTAAAATCCCATTAGCTCCCAGCTTTTCCTTATTTTCTGTGCCGTCTGTCTCCCTTAAAATCTGGTCAATCCGTCTCTGATCCAGAGCATTTTCAAACATCAAGGCTTCTGCCAGCACTGTATTGACGTGTTCCACGGCTTTTAAGACGCCCTTTCCCAGGTACCGGCTGTCCTTATCCCGAAGTTCTACGGCTTCAAAGGTTCCTGTAGACGCGCCAGACGGGACCAAAGCCCTTCCTTTTGCCCCGCACTCCAGCGTCACCTCTGCCTCTACCGTCGGATTTCCCCTGGAATCCAGAATTTCCCGTCCCTTTACTGATACAATCTCATATTTTTCACATTTCACCAGTTGTTCCTCCTTTTCCTGATAGTACTATCCCAACCATCAGTATGTGCGTTTTTGTGAAAAATATGGGGCGTCAGTTATTCCAGGTTCAACTTATTTTTCAAAATATAATTGGTTCCCAGACTGAACAGAACGGTCTTAACGATCTGGCTGAACAGAATTCCCAGGCCAAGGACATGAATTTCCCAATATCCATTTTCCGGGAAAGAAATGAAAACCGGAAGATTCCATATGCTCCCCATAGCTCCCAGAATATTTAAGGTAAAAAATCCCAGAATCGCATTGATTCCAATGTACCAGGCTACAGACAGAGCCGCCTTATATTTTCTGGCCAAATGTCCCAGGCTGACAGCCAGATACACATGATAGAAGAAGGCAAAACAGCCAAATACCAGTGCTGCCAGCATTTCCAGTCCAAAAAATATGGTCTGGATGAACCATACCCTATCATAGGATATCGCAGTTTCATAGAGATAACCCAGCGTGTATGGAAGGGCGGACAGAATCTCTAAGAACTGGGCGCCCATTAAAATTCCAATGGAGAGAACTGCCGCTGCCGCTGACAAAGCTCCAATCAGAAGAGATACCAGAGCCTTAGAAAATACCAGCTGCCAGGTCTTTACCGGAAGAGTAAACATCAGATACCCTTCTTCTCCTAAAAGCCCTTTATAAAACCGCTGGACTATGACGACCACTGTAAATGCTCCCAGCGCCATCATCACAGCAATGTATAGGAATATGGCAATCCCGCCAAATGATGCGCAAATCCAGTCCCACAACTTAAAAACAGGATTTCCGCTGTCAATTCCCACGTTCATAAACAGGGAATTAATCACCGAAACCGCGATTACAGCCGCATATACCGGCAGCATACTCCGGATCATGGCCGCCCACTCATATTTCACTAACTTTCTAAACATCTTTCGTCCTCCTGTCTCCGTTTATTCTGCTTCTATCTGATGATAACCAGCTTCCGGAACTGCAAAAATCCGGCGGAACAGCTGATCCACAGAAAATCCTTCAGTCTCCCTGATGCGATCCACGCTGTCCTGACGCACCACACACCCATCTTTTAAGAAAATCACCTCATCCAGCACTTTTTCCACATCGGCAATCAGATGGGTGGAAATCAGAACCGACGCGTTTTCCGAGTAATTGCTTAAAATCGTATGAAGGATAAAATCTCTGGCTGCCGGATCCACGCCTCCGATTGGCTCGTCTAATATATAAAGCTTTGCATTTCTGCTCATTACCAGCACCAGCTGTACCTTTTCTTTCGTTCCTTTCGATAGGGTTTTCATTCTATCATCCAGGCTGATGTCCAGCCGGCTCAACATATCTAATGCGGTATCTTTACGGAAGTCCGGATAAAAATCCTCAAACATTTTTACAATATCTTTTACCCGCATCCAGTCTGCAAAATACATTTTGTCCGGAAGATAGGAAATCATAGCTTTGCTGGAGACTCCAGGCTTGTTTCCGTCTACCAGGACCGTTCCGCCGTCAGGCTGCAAAAGGCCGTTCATCAGCTTAATCAGCGTCGTCTTTCCGGAACCATTAGGACCTAAAAGGCCGATGATTTTTCCACTCTCCAAACGGAGTGTCACATCTTTTAAGGCTTCTTTGCGTCCAAACCGCTTTGTCAGATTGCTGCATACCAATAATTCTTCACCCATATTTACACTTCCTCCTTCAGCGCCTGTGTCAGCACAATTCCAATCTCTTCCTTTGTATAACCAAGCTCGCTCATCTGTACAAGAAACTGCCGCACCTGTTCCATGGCCCGGTCGGTTCTCAGTTGTTTAATGGTTTCCATATCCTGGGTTACGCTCCTTCCTGCTGTCCGGTTGGTGATAATTAATCCTTTGCTCTCCAGGTCTGTAAGGGCCCGCTGCATGGTATTAGGATTTACTCCTGCGTCTGCGGCAAATTCCCTGACTGACGGAAGCCTCTGCCCTGGTTGATACATTCCGGATGCAATCTGGGCGGTCAGCTGTTCGGATAGCTGAATCCAGATTGGCCGGTCCTCTGCAATCTTCCACTCCATTGATTTCTCCTTGTCTGTTTGTATTATTGTATTAATGTCTTAATACAGTTATACATATATTTTTTTCATTTGTCAACTTATTTTTATAATTAAAAAAGAATGAATCCATGTTTCGTGAATTCACTCTTTTCGAAAGTTGATATTATTTTAGTTCCCGCGTTGACTGCCCCTCTACCAGCCTTGCCTGAAAAATTTTCTGCTGGTTTTTCTTCTCCGGAGCTTTGCTGCGGATCTGATCAAATAAAATCCGGAGCGTCTCATATGCCATTTCTTCTACGGGCTGATGGATGGTGGTAATGGCCGGATTATAATAATGCGCCATATCCAGTCCGTCAAAGCCTGCAATGGAATAATCTTCCGGTACTGATTTTCCTGCATCAAACACTGCTTTGCAGGCTCCAATGGCAAGGCTGTCCGAAATTGCAAATACTGCCGTCAGTTTTTCTCCGGAAGCCATCAGTTTTTTCATTAATCCATATCCATTTGCCATGGTATACCAGTTCATGTTTTCCGGACTGTAAAAACACCAGGATGGATCCGCATCAATCCCATAATCGGCCAGAGCCTTCCGGTACCCTTCCAGGCGGAGCCGTCCAATACTCTCATCCTGGGGTGTTGCAGCCAGAATTCCGATACGGCGGTGTCCCTGGCGGCACAAATAATCCACCATTTTGTAGCTTTCCTGAAAATCATCTACAGAAACACAGGATAAAAAGGAGTTCTGCAGGGTATCTGTATTCGCCACTGTACTTAACACAAAGGGAATATCCAGTTGCTCCAGCTTCTCCTGATTCTGACAGAAATGACCTCCCAGGAAAATAATTCCCTTCAGCCGTTTTTCCTTAATCAGTTCAATGGCCACATCAACCTCGTCTTCTGCTTCTTCCACTCTGTGAAGCAGAAAAGAATACCGTTTTTTCTGGATTTCTTCTTCAAAAATCCGGATCATGCTATAAAAAAACGGATTGTCAATTCCCTTTATCAAAACCGCAATTGTCTTAGAAACCGAGCGTTTTAAGTTTCTGGCGCTGTTGTTGGGGATATAATTGTTTTCCTTTATTACTTCCAGAATCTTCTTTTTCGTTTCCTCATTAATGTCAGGATGGTTGTTGATTGCCCTGGACACTGTGCTGACTCCAACGCCGCATATTTTTGCAATATCTTTTATATTAAGCGTATCCATTCCTTGTCCCCTTTTCTTTTCTCCTGCTATACTAACTGCTCAGGAACCGATTGTCAACTCAGATTCTTCCATATAGCTGCGCCATGCTCCGGCATTTCTCCCTGATATCCGGAGTAAATGCATCTTTTTTCATCCGCCACGTCCAGTTGCTGCCCAGGGTTGAAGGGGTATTCAGCCTTGCCTCGCTTCCAAGCCCCAGATAATCCTGGAGAGGAATCACTGCCAGATCCGCCACGCTTGCCAGAGCCAGACGGATAAAATCCCAGTGAATCTCCGATTCCGGCGTTCTTTCACTGTTCATATAGCGGACTGCCATCTGTTTATCTGCCGGATCCAGGGATTCATACCATCCCCGAATCGTATCATTATCATGGGTTCCGGTATACACCACACAGTTATGGGGATAGCAGTGGGGCAGATAATTGCTTTCTTCCCTGGAATCAAAGGCAAACTGCAATACCTTCATGCTGGGAAATCCCGTATCTTTTACCAGTTTCTGTACGCTGTCCGTCACAAATCCCAGATCTTCTGCAATAATATTTACATCTCCAAACTTCTCCTGCATTTTCTGGAACAAGGCAAGTCCCGGACCTTTTTCCCAATGTCCATGTACCGCAGTCTGTTCCCCTGCCGGAATGGAATAATATTCATCAAAGCCCCTGAAATGGTCAACCCGCACCACATCATACATCTGGAAACAGTACGCCATCCGGCGCATCCACCAGGAATATCCGGTCGCTTCCTGATAATCCCACCGGTACAGCGGGTTGCCCCACAACTGTCCGTCTGCAGAAAAGCCATCCGGCGGGCATCCGGCTACTGCAGAAGGCAGATTGTTTTCGTCAAACTGAAACAGTTCCGGATGCGCCCAGGCATCTGCACTGTCAAGGGCTGCATAAATCGGAATGTCTCCAATGATGGAAATCCCCTGACTGTGGGCATATTCCTTTAATGCTTTCCACTGCTTTTGAAATACCACCTGCTGGAATTCATAAAACAGGATTTCTTCTTCCAGTTCCTGTTTATAAAATTTTATCGCCTCTGGCTTTCTCCTTTTAATGTCTTCGTCCCACTGAATCCAGCTTTTTTCTCCAAAATGGTGTTTGACTGCCATATACAGGCAATAATCCCTGGTTTCTTCTTCCAGTTCTTCCTCCAGACATTCTTTTACAGTTTCCGGATCCTGGCAGGCAGACTTCCATCTTTCAAATGCTTTATGAAGGATCTTAGGACGCGCAGAATACAATTTCCCATAATCAATCCGGCTCTCATCCCTTCCAAAATCTGCCTGTCTGCATTCTTCTTCCGTTAAAAGACCTTCCTGTATCAGGTTCTCTAAATCAATCAAATAGGGGTTTCCCGCAAATGCAGAAAATGACTGATAAGGAGAGTCTCCATATCCTGTCGGGCCCATTGGAAGGATCTGCCAGCAGCTTTGTCCCGCTTCCTTTAATAAATCTACAAATTCGTATGCTTCCCTGGAAAATGCCCCGATTCCGTATGGGGAGGGAAGACTGGAAACCGGAAGGAGTATCCCTGCCTTACGCATCACGCTTCATCTCCTTTAACCTTTTACTGCACCTGCCACAACGCCTTCAATAATGTATTTCTGGCAGGACAGATAAAATACCACGATTGGAATAATTGCCAATACCAGAACGCCCATCATAGCGCCCATATCAATGGAACCATAGCCGCCTCTTAAATACTGGACTGCAATGGAAATCGTCTTGTACTTTGTCATATCCAGAATCAGATATGGAAGCAGATAATCATTCCAGATCCACATTGCCTGTAAAATAGCTACGGTTACACAGGTAGGCTTCATAATCGGAAGCACTACTTTAAAAAAGGTATGCACCGGCGTACATCCATCCATCATGGCTGCTTCTTCTATCTCCAGCGGAATCGATTTTACAAATCCGGTAAACATAAAAACCGACAGTCCGGCGCCAAATCCCAGATAGACGATTACCAGTCCCCAGGGAGTGGTTAATCCCAGCATATCTGCAATTTTAGACAACGGAAACATTACCATCTGGAACGGCACAATCATGGAAAAGAGGCACAGATAATAAATCGTGGACGTCACTGCATTTTTTACACGGCTGATATACCAGGCACACATAGAAGTACACAAAATAATCACTGCTACTGATGCAACGGTAATAAACAAGGTCCAGCCAAAAGCCTCAAAAAATCCGGTCTTTTTAATACCATTTATATAGTTATCCAGCCCTACAAACATCTTCCCTGTCGGAATTTTAAAAGGGTAACGGCTGATATAGGCCTTTTTCTTAAACGAGTTCAGTACAACCAGCGCAATCGGAACCAGATAAATTACAGAAATAATGGAAAATACGATTGTTAAAAATCTATCCGTGTTTTTTTTCTTTTCTGCCATATTACTGCTGGACCTCCTTCCTTCTTGTCAGCCTGTTCTGGGCCACGGCAATCACTGCTACCAGCAGGAAAAATACAACCGCTTTTGCCTGTCCCACGCCTTCCCATCCGGTACGGCCGTAAAATGTGTTATAAATATTCAATGCCAGCATTTCCGACATATTAGACGGTTCTCCATTGGTAAGAGCCAGGTTCTGGTCAAACAGCTTGAAGCCATTCGTTAAGGTCAGAAAGGTACATACCGTAATAGACGGCATCACCATTGGAATGGTAACATTTTTTAACAGCGCCCACTTATCTGCACCGTCAATCTTGGCTGCTTCGATTAATTCTCCCGGAATATTCTGGATTCCCGCAATATAAATAATCATCATATAACCAATCTGCTGCCAGCACATTAAAATTACCAGTCCCCAGAATCCATACACAGCAGAAAAAGTCAGGGTCTTGTCAAAAATCTGCAAAATACCGTTGAGTAGCAGGTTCCAGACATAACCTAAAATAATTCCGCCAATTAAATTCGGCATAAAAAATACGGTCCGGAACAGGTTCGTTCCACGAATCTTTCTGGTTAAAAGCAGCGCGGCGGCAAATGCAAAAAAGTTAATCAAGATCACGCTGACAATGGTAAATAAAGCCGTATACCAAAGGGAATGTACAAAGGTTCCGTCTGAAAAAATCTTCGTATAATTTGAAAATCCGATGAATACTGCATCATTGATCGTAGTAAATTTACAGAATGATAAATACACTCCTACCAAAAATGGAGCGATAAATCCCATTGTAAATGCCAGCAATGTGGGCAATACAAAAATCGGAAAATATCGTTTAATCGCTTTTTCCATATAGATTCCTCTTTTCTGCAAAGCAAATGGGGCGGGTGACTTGCACCCACCCCATAAAAACTGTAGTTTTAGTTGTTTGCTGCCTGGTATTCAGATGCCCATCCATCTACAAAAGCAGTTTCTACTGCAGCCCAGTCGCCTGTACCCTGAGCATACTCCAGAAGGGCGCTTCCTAACTGGTTCTTCCACTCTTCAGACGGCATAGTAGTAAAGTTCCAGGTTACAACGGTATTGCCTTTCTTTACGTCCTCATCTGCTGCTGCCACTAATGGGTTCTCTGGTAAGTATTCTTCTGTAAAGGTGGTAAATGGAGTTACAAATCCCATATCAGCCAGACCTTTCCGTCCTGTCTCGCTTTCTACTACCCACTGTAAGAAATCTAAGGTTGCCTGGATGTCTTCTTCAGAAGCTTTGCTGTTTACACACCAGTAGTTCTCAGATCCAGTACACAATCCCTGTTTTTCTTCGCCTTCTACTCCAATGTAGATTGGAAGCATTCCCAGATCTTCATCTGCAACTTCATTGTCTTTGATGTCGTTATAAGCCCAGGTTCCGTTCTGGTAGAACACTGCCTCACCTAATGCAAATTCAGAAGAAGCGTCTTCTCCGGTCTTTCCGGAAAGTAAAGTCGGCTCACAGGTAGAATTGTTGATATACAAGTCAAAAATCTGCTTATAGTTATCTAAGTAAGTACCCTTTACTGCATCCGTAGAAGTAATTCCATCTGCCTGGTACTCATAGTACAATGGAAGGTTTGCCAGATGGGTCTTAAATCTCCAGTCAGAAGAAGCATCAAATCCAGCAGAAGTAAATGCGCCCATAATGCCTAAGTCATCTTTCTTTGCCTGCAGATCCTCTGCAACTGCCTTTAAGGTTTCAAAATTATTAATCTCGTCTATGGAAGAAATTACTGCTCCGTCCATGGCAATGTAGTCGTTTAAAATCTTTTTATTATAGATCAGGCCGTAAGTCTCAATTACATAAGCCACGCCTTTTACTGCGCCAGACTCATCAATCAGTGCAAAATCATCGCTGGATAAATCTTTATAAACTGCGCTGTCCTTTAAGTCATAGCAGTAATCCTTCCAGGATGCCAGACCTACCGGACCATTTACCTGGAATAAGGTAGGCGCATTGCTCTTTGCCATCTCTGATTTTAAAGTCTGCTCGTAAGTGCCGGAAGCTGCGGTTACTACGGTAACTGGTACGCCGGTCTCATCGGTATAAGCCGCTGCCAAATCTACCCACTGATCTGCCTGTTCTGGTTTAAAATTCAGATAATAAACTGCGCCTTCCCCTGCTGCCTCAGCTTCTTTTGTAGTCTCTGCCTCAGCCTTGGTCTCCGCCTCCGATGCCTCGGTTGTACCTGCAGATGTCTCTGCCGGTGCACTCTGCTCAGAACTTCCGCATCCGGTCATTGCTCCCATTACCATAGCTGCTGACAACGATACTGCTGCTAATTTTTTTAATTTCATAATAGACCCGTCCCTTCTTTGAACCTTCTTTACCTCGGCGTCTCCGGAACAGCAGGTCTGCAGTTTACATCCTGCATCCCCATTCTCATTCCGGCAACGTTATCGGTAACGTTTCCAATTTGATGAGACCAATATACCACACTTTTATCATTAATTCAAGTAGTTTTACGATTTATTTTATTAATTTTTACCAATCGACTTCCTGGAAGTGCCGCTTGCCATCCAGTTATAAGCTTGCTTTTTCTCCTGTTTTCCCTATTATTCGTCACTTTTTCACAAATAGTTCCATTAAAAAAAAAGAATGAATCCATGTTTCGTGAATTCACTCTTTTCTAATTGATATTCTTTTAACTATTTTTCAGACTGCATCCGTTCTGCCATCTTTCTTGCAAGGAACACCAGAACAATGGCTGCTGCCGCCAATACTGCCGATCCGATGTAACCAGCTACATAAGATCCCGTCGAATCATAAAAGCTGGCGCTAATCTTCGGTCCCACGAAAGCGCCGATGCCGTATCCAATAAAAATCAGGCCATAATTCCGGTTATAATAACGGGAACCAAAAATAGTCTTTACCATAGGAGCAAATACGACTAAAAGGCCTCCAAATGAAAATCCTACCAGACAGATACATAAAATAAAGTATGGAAGGGATTGGGCCATTGTCAGCATACACATGGACACGCCATTGATAGCCAGAACAAGAAGCAGAGAGTTCCAGCCTTTCAGCTTATCATAAATAAATCCAAACCCAATTCTGCCGCACATATTTGCCAGCGTCATAATGCTGACGCACATGGCTGCCATCATGGCGGACTGTCCAATCTGATTCTGTGCAATCGGGGAAGTCGCGCTTACCATCATCGTTCCTGCTGCATTTGCAAAGATAAACATCAGAAGCAGTACCCAGAAAATAGGAGTCTTTACCATCTCCGGTATATTGTAATTACGTACCTTCAGTTCTTTCGACTGGGAAACCGTAGGCGTCCATCCCTCTGGAATCCATCCTTCCGGACACGGAACAATCATCCATGCCACAGCGCCTACTCCAATCAGGAAAATAACTGCTAAAATCTTGCAGGCCGACTGAGCGCCATACGTATCAATCAGCCACTGGGCTATCGGAGACATAATAAAAGGGCCGCAGGACGCCCCTGCCTGAACCAGTCCGGAAATAGAACCGCTCTTATCCGGGAACCATTTCAAAGCAGTTGGAAGACAAGCAGGATAAATTGTTCCTGCTCCGGCTCCGGCAAGAATTCCATAAAACAGATACAACTGAGGAATGGAAGACGCACATCCTGTCAGGAACCATCCGGCAGCGAAAAATGCCAGTCCCAGATAGATGGCAACTCTCGGCTGAAGCTTTTCTGCCAGCAGGCCGCCAGCAAATCCAACCGCGCAATACACGAACATATAAATCGTATATGCCATACTGAATTCCGAACTGCTCCATCCAAACTGGGTGGTTAAAGGCAGTGCAAACAAACTGAAAAACGCGGTAGCAGACGTAAACAGGCTCTGTATCCAGACACCTGCAAATACACGCCATCTGGTCGCTTTTGTAATTTTCATTGTCGTTTCCTCCTCTTACTGCTGCAGCGTGCCCAGATCCAGTCCTAGGTCACGTCCGGAGAATTTTCCTGCTGATCTGCTGGTCCCAAGCCAGTAAACCATGTCAGAAATATCTTCTACATCCAGGAACGGAACGTTGTCATACATTTCTTTCCAGTCTTTGAACTGTCTGCCTGTCAGATCATTGATAAACTGGACATAGCTGTCTGTCTCGCACATAGGCGTTTTTACCTTGGTCGGGCAAATGGTATTCACTACAATGCCTGTTCCCTTTAATTCCTGAGCCAGTGTTTTTGTCAGCCCCCTGACTCCCCATTTTGCCATACAGTAAGTAGCTAACTGTGGTGTTCCATACATTCCGGAAGTTGATGCAATGTTAATAATACGGCCAAATCCCTGCTTTAACATATACTGTGCAGCATATTTATCTGTACGCCAGGTACCAATTAAATCAATATCAATGACCTTCTGTACCTGTTCATCTGTTAATTCCCAGGTATAACCAAAGTTAATGACTCCTGCATTAGCTACCACTACATCCAGACGTCCAAAAGTTTCCCACGCAGTTTCAAACAGATGCTTCATATCACTATCGCTGGTAATATTACAGCGGACTGCTAATGCCTTTGCACCCAATGCCTCAATTTCCTTAATTGTTGCAGAAAATACCTCTCCATCCGGTTCCTGCATATCTGCCAGAACTACGTCAAAACCATTTTCTGCGAATTTCAGCGCATGGGAACGTCCCTGTCCCATAGCACCTCCCGTAATCAAGACTACTTTTCTTTCCATCTTTCGTACCTCCTAATTGTTAGTTTTATAACAATCTTGATACGTCCATTATAGTAATCTCAATTCATAAATACTATTGAAATATTTTTATCAAATCCATAAATTATATTAATGAATCTGTTTTTTTCCTAAACGATTTGGTGTATACTAAGAATGAAATAAGAGAATGGAGGTTACTAGATATGAATCTGGATCATCTGCGATATTTTGAAACCGTTGCCCGGCTGGAACACTATGGAAAGGCTGCAGAACTTCTGCATATCACACAACCCAATCTCAGCCATGCCATTGCCCAGCTTGAGGGCGAACTAGGGGTTCCCCTGTTTGAAAAGACTGGACGAAATATCCGTCTGACCCGTTATGGAAAAACATTTCTGGACTCTGTTTCGTACTCTCTGGAACACCTAGATCACAGTATCCGTTCTCTCCAGGAAACCAAGAACGGAGGCGGCCTTCTTGTGCTTGGCTGTATCCGGAATCTTGGAACCAGCATGATCCCGGCCTTCATGCGTGACTTTCAGAAAACTCCCCAAGGGCAGAATGTGACCTTCCAGCTTCATACGGGAAGCAGTTTCAGCAGCGTTTTATTGGAACAAACCCTTGAAGGCCGTTATGACCTGGTATTTACCTCCCAGCCAGGCAGCAGAGAGCAATTTGAATCCTTTGAATTTTATCAATCCCCGTTTGTTGCAGCCGTTTCCCCCAACCATCCCTTGGCTGTATCCGGCTGTATAGAGCTTCGCCAGACATTGGAGTTTCCCCATATTTTTCTTTCACAGCAGTCCGGACTACGTCCCGCGATAGACGAACTGTTTTACCAGATTGGGGCTTTCCCTCAAATCAGCTATGAAACCGAAGAAGATTTTGTGGCGGCAGGACTGGCTGCTGCCGGATTTGGCATCGCCATTCTTCCGGAACACCCATTTCTTCATACCCTGAACCTGACACTGCTGCGTATTTCCCAGCCCAATCCCCAGAGGTACGCTTATCTGTCTATACCAAAATACCGGTGGAACTCCCAGGCAGCCGTAAATTTCTATCATTTTTGCTGTGAACAGCTGGCAGATACCCCATCTGCCCAGTTTTAAATCCACTTCTGTCAGCAGCGCACCTGCTTTAAACGTTCCCGTCTCTCCTGGTAATCCGGCAATATGTTTTTCACTTCATTCCAAAAATTGGGGGAATGATTCATCTCTTTCCGGTGACACAACTCATGTACCACCACATAATCCTGCAGTTCTTCCGGCAGACGCATCAGCTGACAGTTAAAATTCAAATTTCCTTTGCTGCTGCAGCTCCCCCAGCGGGTCTTCTGGTTCCGGATGGTAATTCTTCCATAGGTTACCCCCATCAGCCGTGCATAATTTTCCACTTTTTCCGGAAGAACCTGAAGGGCTTTTTGTGCCAGTGTTTCAATCTCCTCTGCGGATAATGGTTCCGGCTGATCTGCTTTTATCTCCTCGATCCGCTTTAAATGTTTGAAAATCCATGATTCTTTAGATTTTACAAAGTTCTGGATCTCTTCTCTGGAAACCTTATAAGGAGCCCGTACTGTTACCAGTCCGTCCCGGCTAATCTCCAGGGCCAGGGTTTTCCGGCTGCTTCTGATAATCTTATAATTCATGGAAACGATTTCCTCCTGATGAGCTCTTCTTTTCTGTATTTTCAGTTAAAAGGTTACAGACTATGAAACTCCGGTTCCATCTTATTATATGTACAGAAAGAACGAAATCCTAATTCTTTTAACTGCTCCTTTGCCTCCTGAATATACCTTCCCAAATGTTCCGGTTTGTGGCTGTCACTGCCAATGGTAATAATGGTTCCGCCTAAATCCCGGTACAGCTTTAATAACTCTGCAGATGGCATAGAATCCTTTAACCCGTACCTATGGGAAGAAGTATTGATTTCAATTCCTTTTCCATCTGCAATTACAATCTTTAAAATTTCGGCAATCAGGGGTTTCACTTTTTCAAATGGATATTCTCCTGCCTTGTCATAGCGCTTGATTAAATCCATATGACCCAAAACGCTGTAGCTTTTATAATTTTGGACTACCCTCAGCATTTCTTCATAATATCGTTTTTGGTACTCATTCTGAGTTCTTCCTTTTTGAAACTCCTGGGTCCAAAACTCTTTATCCTCCACCTGATGAATGGATAAAATAATAAAATCAAAGGGATAACGGTCAAATAATTCCTGAAACTTCGGTATCGTATGCGTCTGTACACCAAATTCCATACCTGTTTTAATCACAATTTTCTCCTGATACTGCTTCCGGATGCGGCTTATTTCCTCCATATAGCGAGGGTAATCTACATTGGCTAAAGGTTCTCCATTCCGGTATAAAATCTCGTTCCCACTATCCCAGTCGTCCTTTACTCCATAATCTACATGATCGGTAATGCAAATTTCATCCATCTGTAATCCAACAGCATCTTTGACTACGCATTCCATTGGATAAATGGAATCATCACTAAATTCTGTATGTACATGGTAATCTGCAAACATAAAACTCCTCCTCTATTTTCCCTATAAGCTAAACCAAAAGCGGCGAACTATGCCGCCGCTTTCTGGTAGTTATGCTCTCAGTTCAATTCCCATTCCCTGAAGGCCATTTAAAATTTTATTCATTACACCGGTAATCTCTTTTTCTTCCAGAGTGTGATCCTGTGCTCTAAAGGTAATGGAGTAAGCCATAGACTTGTATCCTTCCTTAATCTGGCTGCCTTCATAAATATCAAACAGCTTGCACTCTTCCAGAATCTTTCCGCTTCTCTGAACAATCATATCTTCAATCTGGCCTGCCAGTACAGTTTTTGGAACTACCATACTTAAGTCTCTGCTTACTGCAGGGAATTTTGCCAGTCCGGCATATTTTCTGTCAAATGTAGTGAACTCTAACATTGCAGGCATATCTACAACTGCCACATATGTTTTCTCACCAATCTTATAATTGTCTGCTACATCCGGATGAATTTCACCCAAATAGCCGATTACGGTATTGTTGTATACAATATCTGCCTTTCTTCCTGGATGCAGATACGGATGATCTCCATTTGGATCGTAGTGAAGGCGTCCGGTCATGCCTACGCTTTCAAAGAACTCTTCTACCACGCCCTTCATGGTAAAGAAGTCGCCGTCTCCGTACATTCCCAGTACAAACTGCATCCGCTCGTCCGGAAGTTCGGTCAGAGGCAGGCTCTTTGGCAGATAAACGGTTGCCATCTCATACAGACGAACGTCCTTATTTCTGCGGTTGTAGTTGGTAGACAGAGAACTCAGCATACCGTTTAACGGCAGGGTACGCATAACGCTGAAATCTTCTCCCAATGGATTGGAGATTACAACGGTCTGGCGAAGTCTGGAGTCTTCTGGAATTAACAGCTTGTCAAATACCTTTGGACTTTCAAAGGAATAGGTCATGGCCTGTGAGAAACCGGAGAACTCTGCAATTTCTCTTGCTTTTTCTTCGATTCTCAGCTTATAAGACAGTTTTCCGGTAGTAGACTCTCCAGCTGGCAATGTAGTCGGGATCTTATCATATCCAAAAAATCTTGCCACTTCCTCTGCAATATCTGCCTCTCTCTCCAAATCCTGTCTCCAGGTAGGAGCAATCACTTCTCCTGTCTCTTCGTCATAGCCGATCTCCAATGGCCCAAAATAGCTTAACATGGTTTCTTTGGAAAGGTCGGTTCCCAGTAATTTGTTAATGCGTTCCGGATGGAATGGGATTCTCTTCGGCTCCTTTAATCCGGCGCAAACGTCGATAACGCCGCCGACTACTTCTCCGGCTCCCAGTTCTTCGATTAACTGGCAGGCACGGTTGATTGCTTCCATAGCAGTATTGGGATCCAGTCCCTTTTCAAATTTGCCGGAAGCATCGGTACGAAGTCCCACTTTCTTGGCTGACAGACGGATATTGGTTCCGTCAAAGCAGGCACACTCAAATACCATGCTCTTTACATCATCGGTAATTTTGGAATTTTCACCGCCCATAATGCCTGCAATGCCGACTGCTTTTTCGCCGTCATTGATCATTAAAACGGTATGATCCAGTTTTCTCATCTGACCGTCCAGAGTCTGGAATTCATCGCCGTCTTTCGCACACTTTACCACAATCTCATGTCCAGCTAATAAATCATAGTCAAATGCGTGCATTGGCTGTCCGTATTCTTCCATAATGTAGTTGGTAATATCCACAATATTGTTGATTGGACGGATACCGCTGGCTGCCAGACGTCTCTGCATCCACTCCGGAGATGGAGCCAGTTTAATATTTTTCACCATTCTCGCACAATATCTTGGACAAAGTTCCTGATTTTCCACAGTAACCTTTAAATAATCGTGAATATCTTCTCCATTTCCGCTTTCTGTAACCACCGGAGGAACAAATGGTTTTCTAAAAGTAGCGGCAGCCTCTCTTGCAATACCAAGCACGCTGTAGCAGTCTACGCGGTTCGATGTAATTTCGTACTCAAATACCACATCGCGAAGACCCAGCACTTCTACTGCATCTGCTCCTACCTGGGTATCTTCCGGAAGAATATAGATTCCGCTTTCCGGAGCCAGCGGATACATATCCCGGCTGGAGCCCAGTTCCTCAATGGAACACATCATTCCATGAGACTCAATACCTCTTAATTTGCCGCTTTTAATCCGGATTCCCTCTTCCGGAAGAGGACCGCCGTCATGTCCGCCTGCCACTTTTCCGCCGTCTAATACAACAGGAACCTTATCTCCTTCCTTTACGTTGGGAGCACCAGTTACAATCTGAATGGTTTCCGTTCCCACATCTACCTGACAAATAATCAGCTTATCTGCATCTGGATGCTTTTCAATTTTTTTGATCTGTCCAACTACGATTTTCTCCAGATTTTTGTCCAGACACTCATATCCTTCCACCTTGGTTCCGGACAGAGTCATGGCGTCGGTATATTCCTGCGCCGTCACATCCAGATCCGGAACGTATGCTTTAATCCATGATAACGCTGTATTCATAATCTATTCTCCTTCTAATCCAACTTTAGAACTGCTTTAAGAAACGGGCATCATTCTCGTACAGCAGTCTCATATCGTCAATCTCATATTTTAACAGGGCAATTCTCTCCAGACCTACGCCAAATGCAAAGCCAGAGTATTCGTTTGGATCAATGTTGCACATTTCCAGTACCCTTGGATGCACCATACCGCAGCCTAAAATCTCAATCCAGCCGGATCCCTTACAGAACCGGCAGCCTTTTCCGCCGCACTTAAAGCAGCTTACATCCACTTCTGCACTGGGCTCGGTAAACGGGAAGTGATGCGGACGGAATTTTACCTTGGTCTCCGGACCGAATAATTCCTTTGCAAACTCAGCCAATGTACCCTTTAAATCCGCAAACGTAACGTGTTTGTCGATTACCAGACCTTCGATCT
Organism: uncultured bacterium; assembly: GCA_905215625.1. Taxonomy (GTDB): domain Bacteria; phylum Bacillota; class Clostridia; order Lachnospirales; family Lachnospiraceae; genus UMGS1370. The sequence goes on along the minus strand of CAJMQQ010000032.1, from coordinate 13,781 downwards.
GATGGAAGGATGGAGAATGGGTCGCGTCCACTGCATCAGAACGGAATACCCGTCCCGGAGCAATAATGCGGATAGGCGGTTTGCGGTTTTCCATGGTACGAACCTGAACCGGAGAAGTCTGGCTTCTTAACAGGATATTTTCGTTAATATAGAAGGTATCCTGCTCGTCTCTTGCCGGATGTCCTTTTGGAATATTCAGCTTTTCAAAGTTATATCTGTCGTACTCTACTTCCGGACCTTCTACCACTTCATACCCCATACCGGTAAAGATACGCTCTACCTCAGCCAGTGCAATGGCATTGGGATGGCTGTGGCCCATTCTGCCTCTGTTTGCAGGAAGGGTTACGTCAATGACTTCTTTTGCCATCTGTTCTTCTCTGGCTTTTCTTGCCAAAGCTTCTCTGGTCTCTTCCAGTTTATTTTCAATCATTGCCCGTACTTCATTGACCATCTGTCCCACTTTTGGACGATCCTCTGGAGCTACATCTTTCATGCTCTTTAATACAGTGGTCAGTTCACCTTTTTTTCCCAGGTAAGCAACACGAATGTCATTTAATGTTTCCAGCTTATCCGCTGCTCCAAGCTTTGCCAGGGCTTCTGATTTGATTTTCTCTAACTGCTCTTTCATAATATCTCCTTTACTTGTTTTTGGTAACAGTTCTCTGGAGAGGCATTGGCTAAGTAATAAAAAAGCCCCGTCCCTCCAAAACGAAGGGACGAAGCTTAAACTTCGCGGTACCACCCTGATTCCTGTCTCAACAGGCTCTCATCCTATACGTAACGTGTACGAAACGTCACTGCCTAGCGCCAGGAGACTTCTGTCCCATACCAGTTTCAGCAGTGCGGCTCCTGTGGGAAATTCGGCCAGTTATCGGAACCCAAGGAAGCTTACAGCCGGTGGCTTCCTCTCTCTGAGGGAAAATAAGGGCTTACTGTCACATTCACAGCCTTTTTTATAAACTACCTAACATTCTAATCACTAATACCGGAATTGTCAAGTCTATCTTGCGCCTGGCTGAATAGTTATTATAGATCATCAATCAGCGCCGTACTCTTGGCATAAGCCGTGCTCTTGGCTTCAAAGAAATCCGTCTTTACCATATTGGCGTTGGAATACTGGCTGACCCAGGCCATGCTGACCGGTTCTTCCCTGTTTTCTTCATAAAGATAGCCAAATCCCAGACTGGACCAGCGCAGATTTCCCAGATAATGGATATAATCGCTGAGCATTTTTTTGTTCAGTCCCGGAATCTCATCTCCAATCACGTAATGTCCCCATGCAATTTCCTGACGGACGCCTTCTTTCAACATTTCCTGCAGCTCTTTTACCATTTCTTCGGTAAACAGCTCCGGCTCCTCGTTTTTAAGTTCCAGCAAAATGTTGCGGAACAGCCACAGATGGGTATTTTCATCCCGGTTGATGTAGCGGATTTCCTGGGCTGATCCTGGCATCTTTCCATTTCGGGAAAGATTATAGAAAAACATGAAACCGCTATAAAAATAAATGCCTTCCAGAATGTAATTTGCCATCAGCACTTTTAAAAGAGCTTCCGGCGTCTGTTTTTCCTGGAACTGATTATATAACTCTCCAATAAACGTATTGCGGCGCAGCAGATGTTCATCGGTCTTCCACTGATACAGAATCTGATTCCGCTCTACCGGACTGCAGATAGTATCCAGCATATAGCTGTAGCTCTGACTGTGGACACACTCCTGGAATGCCTGGATGGACAGACACAAGTTTACTTCATTGGCAGTTACATAAGCGCTGATATTGGGCAGATTGGCGCTCTGCAGAGAATCCAGAAATACCAGAAAACTCAGGATTTTATCGTATGCAGTCCGTTCTGCCTGTGAAAGTTTGGGATAATCTTTTACATCCTGGGACAAATTAATTTCTTCCGGAATCCAGAAATTATTCATCGCCTGACGGTACCAGTCGCTGACCCATGGGTATTTTAAATTGTTAAAGTCATTTAAGTTGGTGGTATTTCCCCCTATCATCCGGCGCTTAATGACTTCTGTATCTCCCTGCGGATTAAATAAGGATTTTTTTACAAGTGTTGCCATGAAACCAGTCTCCTTCTGATGATTTATGTTTGTTAAGAGGAACAGCTCTCGCACTCTTCCACTTCAAGGGATTTGCTGCGGACATAATAAATCGTTTTTACTCCCTGTTCCCATGCCTGCAGGTACAGTTCCAGTACCTGACGCAGAGTATACTCATTGGTAATGTATAAATTCATGCTCTGGGCCTGATCAATATGGCGCTGCCTGATGCCGCAGGCTTTTACGCTCCAGGTCTGATCCAGAAGATGAGCATTTTTATAATACCAGAAGGTCTCCGGAGATAAATCCGGAGCCACTCTTGGCAGCATACCGCCCCGTTTTTCCTCCAGGAAAAATTTATTCATAACCGGATCGATTCCTGCAGTTGTACCTGCTATAATACTGGTGCTGCTGGTAGGCGCTACTGCAAGAAGATATGCGTTTCTCATCCCATACTGGCGTACCTCTTCTGCCAGTTTCTTCCATTCCGGACTGTCATACCCTCTCTTTTCAAAATATGCCCCGTTTTCCCAGTCGCTTCCTGCAAAAAAGCTGTATGCGCCTTTTTCCTTTGCCAGATGGCAGCTTGCCGAAACCGCCGCCCGGTTAATGGTCTCAAAAACGCCATCGACAAACTCTAAATGTTCGTCGCTCTCCCAGCGGATGCGGTGTTTTGCCAGCATATGGTGGTAACCGCTGACACCAAGGCCGATGCTGCGGTAGCGGCGGTTGGTAATCTTTGCATAAGGAAGCGGATAAAAATTCAAGTCAATGACATTGTCCAGCGCCCGCACTGCTGTGGCAACCACGTCCTCCATTACCTTCTCATCTTCAACCGGAAGATTTCCCAGAGAAAGGCTGGCCAGATTACATACTACAAAATCCCCCGGCCTGGTTGTAGTAACGACAACCGTATCTCCCTCTTTTGTCTGGATTTCCGTACTTACCGTCTCAATCGGAGCCATATTCTGGGCAATTTCTGTACACAGATTGGAACAGTAAATCATGCCGCAGTGGCCGTTAGGATTGGCCCTGTTTACTGCATCCCGGTTAAACGTAAACGGCGTTCCCGTCTCTACTGCGCTTTTTAATACCAGACGGACAATCTCTTTTACTGTCACAGTTCGTTTGGTAATCCGGGGATCGTCCACACAGCTTAAGTAGCGGCTTTCCCATTCCTCTCCCCAGTAGTCTTCTAAGGCATACCCCTTGACCGTCAGAATCTCGTGAGGACACATCAGATACCAGGAAGCATCTAAATCGGTACGGGCCAGTTTCCAGAATAAATCCGGCCAGCATACGGCTGGAAAAATATCATGGGCCTTCATCCGGTCATCGCCATTATTGGTTCTAAGCTGTAAAAATTCCGGCAAATCCTTATGCCATGCATCCAGATATACGGCTGCTGCGCCCTGGCGCATACCTAGCTGATCCACTGCCACTGCCGTATCATTGACCAGCTTAATCCAGCGGATAACCCCTCCGGCGGCGCCTTCAAATCCCCGGATACTGCTTCCTGTCGCTCTGACCTTTCCAAAATACAGACCCATGCCGCCGCCAAATTTGCTTACCTTGGCAAAGTTATCAATACTGCGGTAAATTCCCTCCAGACTGTCCGGCACCATGTCAATAAAGCAGCTGGACAACTGGTGATACGGCTTTCTTGCATTGGACAAGGTGGGAGTTGCCATGGTTACCTGCAAAAGACTTAACATATCGTAAAATTTCTGGACCCATTTCATCCGGTCTGTCGTCTCGTTCATGGCAAGATGAAGGGCGATTCCCAGAAACATTTCCTGAGGCGTTTCCAAAGGTTCATGCTGACGGGTCTGAATCACATAGCGCTTTAAAAGGAGATCCAGACCCGACCAGGTAAACTGCTGATCCCTGCTGTCGTCTATGAAAGAAGCCGCCAAGTCTAGATCCGCTCTGGAATAGGAATTGAGGATGTAATCCCCATACAGCCCTTCTTTTGTCAGATAGACGATTTTTTCATAAAAGCTTTCAATTCCCAGGCGGCTAAGTTCTGCTGCCAGACGACGGCGGAATCCGTAATTCAAAAAACGGGCTGCAATCTTTTCCCAATCCGGAGACTCTGGACTGGTCAGTTCAATGGCCGCCTTTGTCAGCACTGCAATCCGTTCTTCCATTTTCATGCCAGGTTTTACAAAACCAGAAAGCTGGGCGGATAATGTGTGGATGGAATACAGCGCCGGATCAAACTCTTTCTGAATCTCTGCCAGACACGCTTCCATTCCGCTGTCTTCAAACTGACCAGCAATCTCTGCCCTGGCAGAACGCAGCTCTGTGCGTTTCTGGCGGTAAAGAATGTAACTTTTTGCAGCCTCGTAATGTCCCGCTGCCATTAAAACCCTCTCTACCTGATCCTGTATTTCTTCTACTGCTGCTTCTGAACCGTCAAAACTGTCTTCCACAGCCTTCAAAAGCCCTGCCGCTGCAGGCTCGTCAAGAGTTTCTCCCACACTGGCAAAGGCTTTTTTCATTGCTTCTGTTATCTTATGAGGCGTATAATCCTCCAACATACCGCTTCGTTTTCTAATCTGCATAGCCACCTCCATATGTTGCGCTTTGATTCAATATCATATACTATATTTCGTATTTTTTCAAGATGGTATGCAGATTTTTTTGTACTGGTTCTATTCTTACTTTTTCGCAAACTGGTTTAAGAAGAAGGACGTAAATGCCTCCAGTTCTTCTTTCTGCGATACATATACATATAATTTTTCATCTTCCAGCCATTCATAGGCATTGATTCCGATATATCCCTTTTTGTCCGGATAAATCACAAACGCATCGGTGGGATATTTGTTCCGGTATGCCTTTAAAATGTCGGAACGACGGTAGAAAACTGCCTCGCCACAGCCAGAAAGATCCGGGACGGTCGGAACCACTACAATCGTTGGGTCTGCTTCTTTCCATCCCACAATCAGATTGCCGATTTTGGTCTTGCTGCCATGGACAAACCCATAGTTAAACCGGCTTACATCTTCCGTATAGCCAAAAATCAGCTGGTAATCATCCCCACCAGCCACCTTCTGGTTAAACAACGCCCTCATTTTTTCCGCATTGGCCCTGCTTTTTTCCATGTCTGGTTCTGGTCCCTTAAAAAGTTTGCTGAAAAATCCCATAGTTTTTTCCTCCTATTTGTTTATATAAAGACATTTTTAAGAATTTGTCTTTATTTTGTGTGTTGATAAGTCCGTCTGATATGAATCCCTATTACATATAAGACGGACTTACATGGTTTTATTGTGTCAGAAACCCTTCTAACGTATTGACAATGGCATCTATCTGAATCTCAACGGTTTTGTCTGCTGCTTCCGGAACAAACAATGGCAGCGTATCTGGAATCGCCTTCCGGATTACGAGTACCGTCAGACACAGATTCGTAAAGACAGCAATTCGTTCCGGTTCTGCTTTTATCCCAAAACTTTCCAGGATTTTTCCAAATAAACATCTCTGTTTTTCCCTGAAGATCCGTTCCTGATCTTTGGACAACCGCCGGAATATCCACTGCTGTTCTTCTATTGTCAGGACTGCAATTCCACTTTTCTCGCCATAGCAGCAGGAAAGCAGAAACTCCTTCACTGCGTCGCGCCAGCTTAAATTTGGATCGTGCATCAGTTTTTCTGTATAAGCAATGATCTTTGGCTGCTGGACATACAGCATTTCAACAACAAATTCTTCTTTTGTTGAAAAAAACGTATAGAAAAACGTGCGTGAAATTCCCACTCTTTCATAAATCTGCTGAATAGTGGTATGCTGAATCCCCTGCTTTGCCATCAGTTCCAATCCGGCTGCAATGAGATTTTTCCGTATATCTGCCCGTTCTTCCTCTGAATAAGCCACTTTTGGCATTTCTTTCCCCTTTTAATAAAAACCGTTCTTTTATCTGCGTTTTTCCTGATTCCGGTACTTAAAGTTCGGAATCACATCGCCCCAGTTTTGAATGCCGATAATGTTTTTTGCAAAATCGGTTACTTCCAGAGTCTGGTTGACCTTATCAATATAACGGTATACTTCCCAGATCTTTTTCTGGCCAGTTGGCACAACCCGGTTTCCGGCCTTCATATCGCAGCTCCAAAGTCCAAACGCACAGGAAAGCTCTGCCTCCGATACTGCGTCAACCTGACGGCTCATAATAAAAGCGTCGATGTGGGGATTGCTGTCTGCAATGTAGTACGCATAGGCAAATGCCGCGGCCTGCAGATCTTCGCAGTCTCCTCTGCTGGCGCTCTTAGAAGTAAATCCCTGCTCCGACAGGATAATCGGACGGACTTCTCCTTTGCTGTCCAGCATATGGCTCTGGCTGAAATAGTTAGTCAGAAGCTCCAGATTGGCAAAGTTAATAATCGGAGAATTGTAATCCCAGGTAATCAGTCCAGTCTGGCTGTCATCCCAGAATTCCGGTTCCGTCAGCGGAACCGAATATGGATGGTACGCCAGTCCCCAGTCCATCTGCCCTTTTGCCTGTACCAGATTGTTGAACGTATCCACTACTTCCTTTCCGCCATACTTGGTTGTCCCATTGATCTCATTGTTCCAATTATAGTCCAGTGAAAAATATACCCGGTCATTGGCATTGGTGCTCTTAATGGCAGTATAGAATACACGGAACGCCCGCTCAAACTCAGTCATATAACTGGCGACGTCCATAGGACCGATGTAATTCCACTGCTGGTTGTTAATCTCATTGCCGATGATCCAGTTGGAAATCTTTCCATGAGTTCCGTTATAACGCTCTGCCAGGAAGGAAGCCATGGCCTTAATATCCTCATAACCAGCCTCAGTAGCGGCATTGAACATATAATAATTTGCAGATGCATTTTTCTTCGTTCCCGGATAAATCAAATCGGGAGTAGTCTCATTCCAGCTATTTAAAATAACGGCAGTAACCGAAATTCCCTTTGCTGAGAAATCAAAAATCGTCTTGTCGTAAATATCAAAAAACTCTTTGCTGAAATGATAGGTTTTACCTTCATACTCGTAGTCAATACCAGTACCCAGCATAGCCTGGAACGGAATGTTGACAATGGTGTGCTTTACGCCAAGGGCAAAGGCATCATTTAACATATCATGCTCGATCAGCAGGCCTTTTTTGCTTAACGGCTCGTGAAACGGCTTCTGGTTCTTTGCAATTTTTTCCGGATTGGTAATGTAATGAGGCTGGCTGACTGCCACATAATTGGAACCATCCCATACCGTCACTACAAATTTAGAATACAGACGGCTGTCTGCTGTACCGGCATTTAACGGAAATGTAAATGTCGCTTCATTTCCTTTGTCCACTGCCTGTACATATCCTCTGGTCCGCACAGAATCCTCATAAGGTTTTAACTCTTTCAGATAGAAGTGATTGTCCTCTCCTGAAATCGTTCCTGTATTGACCGCGGTAATCCGGACATTTCCATCATCTGTAATCTCACACGAGGTAATCTGTACGTTTTCTGTTGCCTGACCGCCTTCGGTGTCTGCATAAGCTGCGCCTGCATTGATCAGGCACAATATGGCTGCCAAAACAACCCAGACTGCTGTCTTCATCCTCGTAATCATTCTTGTTGTCACAATTCTGCCTCCTTATGTTTTCTCTTCTTCTGGGTCTTCCCATACCGATCATATCTATTATACTGGCGAACACAAAAAAATAAAAGTTTCTATCCTCTTACATTCTCTTACAATTTCCTTAACTGGAAATTTTTTCATTTGGGTACTTTCTATTTTTCTTCTTTTATGGTATAATCTGATTATTCTATTGGGGCATTGGCGCAGCTGGGAGCGCGTTTGAATGGCATTCAAAAGGCCGTGGGTTCGAATCCCATATGCTCCACTTATTGGATCTGAAAATCCGAACTGGTTTCCATCTGGACTCCGGTTCGGATTTTTGTTTTTTGCTCTTTACTCTTGTCTTTACTTTTTCAAAGTTTTCAGATACTGGATTAAAATTCCCTGTTTGATGCCGCCGCGGATCTTTTCTTTTACTTCTTCTTCATGTTCCGGCGGACAAAGGGGTCTGACCCTAGCCCAGAGCATTTCATTGGTAAACCGCTTGTCGTATGTGTGGGGAACAACATCGCAGGTTCGCTGGTACCAGCGCATCAGTTCCACCTGCATTTCCATAATTTTTTCTTTATAGGCCGGATTCCGGATCTGGTTGTGCATCTCGTCCGGATCCTGTTCCATATCATAAAATTCATCTTCTCCAGTAATCCGGCTTACATATTTATACTGTTTATCCCGAATCATGGCTCCTTTTGCATGGGCCGTTCCATCTGACTGGGCTTTCATCTTGGGCCAGTATACAAAGTTTTCTGGCGGACCATCCGATCCGGAACCGTGAAACTCGTCGCAGTGTGTCTCTTCTGGCAGCCGTCCTCCTTCGCAGAACACATAAGAACGATTTTCAGAAGTTTCCTTTTCCAGAATTGGCCGCAGGCTTTTTCCAAAATGGGTCCGCTTTGGATCCACTCCTGCATAATCAATGGCAGTTGCATAAAAATCCACCAGCTCGGTAAGAGCGCCGCAGACTCCCATCGCCAGCTCCTGGTCTTCCTTTTCTTTTGGCGGCTTTATCAAAAGCGGAACCCTGGTCAGACAGTCTTCAAAGGTATTCTGAGCCTTTTCCGTCAGGCCGTAATCTCCTGCAAAGTCTCCATGGTCGCTGAAAAAGAAAATCAGACAGTCGTCATAAATTCCCTTTTCTTTCAGCACCTGGCACAGACGGCGAAACTGGCTGTCTACCTTCGTGCACATTCCCAGATACGTTGCCCTAAGTTCTCCCCAGTCTTCTTCTGTGTAGTCTCCCATATTCTGATACTGACGGATCAAATCCAGCATCTTTGCCTTTCCGGTACATTCCTTTGCATCAATCCGTCTTGGGAGTTTCGTCCGGTCAATGGCCGAAAAATAAGGTTCTTCTACCTGATAAGGCACATGGGGATCGTTTAATCCCAGAAACAGGCACAGCGGCTGTTTCCCTTCGTATTCCTGAATCTTATGGATAGCGGCATCTACATCTTCGTCATCTCTGCTGTAATTGCGTCCGTTTTGATCAAGCCCCAGCTTTCCTTCAAAGTGGGAATACTTGTCTTTCCCCTGATGGTCTGCCGGATGGATGGGACCAGGCGCCTCTGGCGCGTTTCCTCCATAGAAAATCTCATCTGCATTGCTTTCTGCCCACCCTTCTATCTGGCCGGCAAATAAGTCATTTCTTGCATTCATCCACACGTAATATCCAGCATCTCTTAATTCAGAAAACAGATTGCCCTCTCCCGGGTGAAGAAGGTGGCTCATGGTTCTGTGTCCATTGACATGAGGGTACAGTCCGGTAAAAAAACTGCACCGGCTGGGAACACAGACGGTATTCTGACAAAATGCATTGGCAAAAGAAACCCCTTCCCTGGCTGCAAATTCATCCAAAAACGGAGTGACTGCCGCTGGATTTCCCATATGCCCCATGGTATTCCAACGCATTTCATCTGGATTAAAAATAATAATATGAGGTTGTTTTCTCAACTCTCTCCCTCCTAAAATCTGGTATCCCAGGTTCCGCACCACACGTTTTCGTCATATGCTCCTTCAAACGGCTCAATTCCTGCAATTCTTTTTATGGTTTCTTCAATGGTGTCCGGCCGGTTGTTATAAGCATTAATAAATGCCGGAACTCTGGATACGTCAATCAGATGATTGGTATAGTTAAAGGACGTAAAAACAGTCGGAACGTCATGGATATACCATGGATAGCAGTTGGACATAGGGTCCGGCCACATAAGACGGACCGAATTGGTCTGGGCAAATCCGCTGATATCTGCAAAAATCATAATGGCATCGTATTTGTTCTTTAACGCTTTTATCGGGCCTTTGTTCATAGAAGATTCCATTAGCTCCGGCTCATACCCGTATTTTTTCAGCGCCTCCAGAATATATCCCGTTGTAGCGCCGCTTCCTCCCGACTGCACGCCCTGCCCGTAAATGCTTCTCTGGTTTCCAACATTTCCGGAAAAAACAAACACGCCGATTTTTTTATACCGTTCTGGGGAAAGCGGAATCTGTCCCTTGGTATTTTTAACCAGGGTTACTGCTTTTGCAGCCGCCTCTCTGGCAATTTCCTGATGTTCCGGACAGCCAATAACCTGCAGCGCCTCTTTTCCAGCATAAAACTGATGATTCTGTTTCTTTTTATGCAGTCCAATGGCCGCTTTGCACGCCAGAATCCGTTCCAGGGCATCCTGCAGGCGCTGCGGGGTAATGATTCCGGATTCGATGCCCTGTTTCATCGCCTGGTAATCTTCTTCCATATCATTGATTCCTAATATCATATCACATCCGCAGGCAATACTCCAGGGGACTGCTTTTAAACGGCTCATTCCGTAATATCCCATCATCTTGGTCTGATCCGTTACTGCAAGGCCGTTAAATCCCAGCTGTCTGCGCAAAAGTCCGTCTACCAGTTCTTTGGACGTACAGGCCGGCTGCATATCTTTGTCTTTCAAATCCGGATTCAGCTTTCTCTGGTAAGCCGGCATTGTAAAATGGGCAACCATAATGCTTAATACCCCATGTTCAATGGCATTGCGGTAAATCTTTCCATAAGTATTGTCCCATTCTTCACAAGTCAGTCCATTGTTTCCAATGGCCAGATGCTGGTCCCGTTCTTCCCAGCCATCTCCTGGAAAATGCTTTAAGCAGGGAGCCACTCCGTATTCCATACACCCCCTGTTATATTCTTCTACACACTGGCTGACAAAGTCTGCGTCTTCTCCATAGGCCCTGGTGTTAATCAGACTGTTTCTCCAGTTCATCAAAATGTCGCCCACTGGTCCAAATGACCAGTTATATCCGACTGCGGAAATTTCTTTTCCCGTAATACTGCCTACTTCATAAGCATATTTCGGATCTCTTAACGCCCGCACCTGGGCTCCGGAAGCCACTAGCGTTCCTCCTTTTAACGCCCCGTTGGGACCGGATTCACAGTTGCCGGCATACAAATACGGAATCTTTGCGCGTTCCTGAAGATCGGCCATAATCTCCTGGGCTTCTTCATTTCCAAAAAGGGCGGCGCGGAACGGAATGCCTCCAATTGGGTATTTTTCCAAAAATCCAATCAGTCCTTCCCTGTTCATTCCCATCAGCGGATCTGCAAACAACTGGCAGATCTTTTCATGCCGGCTCATTCCCTGGATGGTATCCCTTACCCAGCGGACTCCTTCTTCATCCAGATAAAATGGATTTCCATATAAATCAACCATAGAATCCCTCCCTTTTTAACAGCTCTTATTTTTTATTTAATTTAATTAAATATTAATATAGCAAACTTTTCAGGTTTTGTCCACCTGTTTTTCGGATCTCTGCTTTCAAATTTCTCTTTGTACAGGCACCAAGTCATTTTTTTCCAATAAGATAGATTATAACTTCTATTAAAGCGAGGTCTTTCTATGGCTGAATCTACTTACACAGCTATGGCTGTTGGGGATGGATACCCGGTACCGCCTCTGCCAAACCCAGGAGAAGGCGGACCGATTCCCGATTTTGATTTTCCTCCGGAACCGGAACCAGGACCAGGGCCGGATAGCGGAAACATACCGGTTATCCCCCTTCCAAATCCCGGCGAAGGCGGGCCTCTTCCCTCCTTCCCTAGTAACAACAATCCCGGCGGAACCACTGGAGGCATCCTGGGTTCTATTATTACCGTCATTCCCCGGCCTATTATTCCATGCTACTTCTGCAATTCTACCCAGTACGGTACTGTCCGCTTCTTAAACGCTGCCTCCGGATATAATCCATTTCTTATCTATATTGGAAATCAGCTGGTTGTCAATTCTCTGGGAAATTCAGAAATCAGCCAGTATGGCAGGGTCTCTGCCGGAAGACAGACGGTTACCGTTTCCGGTCAGAATGGTTATGTGTACATCCAGAAATCCATTACCGTCCGCACCGGTCAGGCTATGACTATCGCCATTTTTAATACCGCATCCGGACTGGACTTAATGGAAATTACAGACAATGCCTGTCAGGCTGGTTCTGGTTCCGGATGTTTCAGAGCCTGCAACTTGTCTGTTACCAATCAAAGTCTCAATGTTTCCTTAAACCGCAATTATATGACCTTCCAGGGCCTGGCTTATAAGCAGATTACCGGCGCCGTGTTCCTGCCCATGGGTTCTTACCTGATTCAGGTATTTAACAATCCGTCCTTCAGCGGAAACTCCCTGGTGTCTTCATCTCTGTATGTACGGCCAAACACATCTTATACGCTTTATATTTTCAACTGGAATTCTTCCAGGGACGCCATCCGTACCCTGGTGGTGGAGGACCGGCAAGCTTAAAAGTCTGCGCCTGTTGAAAAGTTCTTGTAAAATAAAATCCAGAGACTTTCCTATTTTAGGATTGACTCTGGATTTTTCACTTTATTACATTTTAAGAACCTGATTCCATTTTTCTTCAATCACTGGGATTCCATGCTCTTTGTTGTCGCGGATGCTACGAATAACCCGCTCTCCAGGGTAGAGAACTTCTCCGCCTTCTTTTTCCGGAATGGAGGATTTAATATCCGCTACAATCTGGTCCACAATGCTGTCTGTCAGCTCTGCCGGATTCGCTTTTCCTGGGTCGATTGCAATCATAATCTGGTTCAGTCCTACTTCATCCTCAAAAGTTCCGATAGTCTGCACAGAATTTCCATTGGAAAGAACCGTAGCAATTAAATCCAGGGCAATGGAAATCCCGCTTCCCTTCCAATATCCCATTGGAAGTACCCGTCTTGTCTGTTCAATTTCTCCTGGATCGTCCGTTAAGTTTCCTTTACTGTCATATCCGCCTGGAACCGGAAGCTTCTGCCCCTTTAACCGGCAGTCCTCCATTTTTCCATAAGAAAACTGGGACATGGCGCAGTCCACTACTACGTGCTCGCCATTGCTCCTGGGAATCGCCATAATCAGCGGATTATTGCCCAGTTTGCAGTCTTTTCCTCCCCAGGCCGGCATATTGGGACAGGTATTGGACCAGCAGATTCCGATGCAGCCCTCATCGGCCGCCTGCCATCCATAAGTACCTCCCCGCATCCAGTGGTTGTTGTTGCCCAGCGCCACAATGCCGATCCCGGATTCCTTTGCCAGTTCCACTGCACGTTTCATCGCCTGCCGCGCATTTAAGGGACCAAATCCGCGATGGCCGTCCCACCGCTCAAAGGCCCCAAACCGGAAGGTACATTCTGCCTGGATATTCGGGTCGATCTCGCCTTTTTTCAAATACTCTACCACTCTTGGAAACCGGTTTAAGCCATGGGAATATACACCTGCCAAAGAATTCTGGGCAAAAATCTCCGCCCCTTCTTCTGCACGTTTCCCATCAAATCCATACTTTTCCAGCACCCGCTTAAACTCGCTTACCATCTCTTCATATTTTACTCTCATTACCCGTTCTCCTTTGTAGTTATCTGCCGTTTTTCTCTGGTTGTAAGTCTAATACCAATAACTGAGGTTTGTTATTAATCCGGATATTAATGGAATGGGTTCCCAGTCCGCGGCTGACCACCATCTTTTTTCCATCCTGCTTAAAAGTTCCGGCGCACCAGGGCAGGAAAAACTGGTACTGTGGAGTCATAACACCTCCAAGCCCCGGAATCCGGATTGTCCCTCCATGAAAATGGCCAGACAATGTTAGATCCGCCCCCCATGCCGTTGTTTCCTTAAAATACATGGGAGAATGAAGAAGCAGAA
>CAJMQQ010000031.1 GCA_905215625.1 uncultured bacterium | reverse complement strand
TAGAGAGGAGGCCGGATTTTTGTCTATAACAAGCGGAAGTGCCGCTCAATCATCCATTATGGATGATTTTGCGACACTCCCATTCATTGACTTTTCTTTTATTTAGATTTCATCTTCGTCCAGATTCAGCACTTCTTCTGCGTCTTCCGGTTCAATGTTAACTGGTCTTAAAATTTCATCTTCGTCCATGTAGCCAAGGCTTTCGCCCTCGTCTGTACTCAGGCGGACATCGCGGTAGCGCTTCATACCGGTTCCGGCAGGAATCAGCTTACCGATGATTACGTTCTCCTTTAAGCCAATCAGCTTATCAACCTTGCCATTGATGGCTGCCTCGGTCAGAACCTTGGTAGTCTCCTGGAAGGATGCTGCAGATAAGAAGGAATCAGTTGCCAGAGATGCCTTGGTGATACCCAGCATAACCTGCTTGCCTTCTGCCGGCTTTTTGCCTTCTGCAATCAGCTTTTCGTTCATGTCATTGAAGTCCAGGACGTCCATGGATACGCCTGGCAGCACATCGCTGTCGCCGCTTTCCTCGATCTTGATCTTCTTTAACATCTGACGAACAATCATCTCAACGTGCTTGTCGTTGATTTCTACACCCTGGAGACGGTATACACGCTGTACTTCCTGAAGCATATAATCCTGTACTGCACGAACGCCCTTAATTTTTAAGATGTCGTGTGGATTTACGCTACCTTCTGTCAGCTCGTCACCAGCTTCCAGTACCTGGCCGTCCTGAACCTTAATTCTGGAACCGTAAGGAATCAGATAGGTCTTGGAGTTGCCAGTCTCATTGTCTGTAATTGTAATTTCACGTTTCTTCTTGGTATCTTTGATTGCAACTACGCCGCCAAATTCGGAGATAATTGCAAGTCCCTTCGGCTTACGTGCCTCGAAAAGCTCCTCGACACGGGGAAGACCCTGGGTAATATCGCCGCCCGCAACGCCGCCGGTATGGAAGGTACGCATGGTAAGCTGTGTACCAGGCTCACCGATAGACTGAGCCGCAATGATACCAACTGCTTCGCCTACCTGTACAGGCTGGCCAGTTGCCATGTTAGCGCCGTAGCACTTTGCACATACACCAATATGGGACTTACAGCTTAATACGGTACGAATCTTAACAGAATCTCTGCCCAGCTTCTTTAATACCTTCATAACGGCTGCAGCACGCTTTGGCGTACACATATGGTTTGCTTTTACAACTACTTCTCCTGTGTCTGGATCGGTAATAGTCTCTGCAATATAACGACCGGTCAGACGCTCTTCCAGACTCTCGATAGTCTCCTGTCCGTCTGTGAATGCCTTGATTTCCATGAATGGAATCTCTTTGCCTTCGCAGCAGTCTGTCTCGCGGACAATTAAGTCCTGGGAAACGTCTACCAGACGTCTGGTCAGGTAACCAGAGTCCGCGGTACGAAGCGCGGTATCGGACAGACCTTTACGCGCACCATGAGCGGAGATGAAGTACTCCAGTACGTCCAGACCTTCACGGAAATTAGACTTAATCGGCAGTTCGATAGTGTGTCCGGTTGTATCGGCCATCAATCCACGCATACCTGCTAACTGCTTAATCTGCTTATCAGAACCACGCGCACCGGAGTCAGCCATCATGTAGATATTGTTGTACTTATCCAGGCCGGTCAGCAGATCATGGGTCAGCTGGTCGTCCGTATTCTTCCAGGTTTCGATTACTTCTTTATAACGCTCTTCCTCTGTGATTAAACCACGGCGGAAGTTCTTTGCAATCTTATCAACCGTTGCTTGTGCATCTGCAATTAACTGCTTCTTAGAAGCCGGTACGGTCATATCGGAAATGGATACCGTCATAGCTGCTCTGGTAGAATACTTGTAGCCGATTGCCTTAATATCATCCAGAGTTACCGCGGTCTGGGTTGCGCCATGTACGTTGATAACCTTTTCCAGAATCTGCTTTAACTGCTTTTTGCCGACATGGAAGTCAACCTCCAGCAGCAGTTCATTGCCTTCAATGCTTCTGTCTACAAAGCCTAAATCCTGAGGTACGATTTCATTGAAAATGAAACGTCCTACTGTAGACTCTACAATACCGGTTTTTACAGTTCCATCCGGCATGGTTTTCTGCATTCTTACCTTTACTCTGGAATGCAGGGTAACAGCCTTATTTTCATAAGCCAAAATCGCCTCGTTAACGCTCTTGAACATCATGCCCTCGCCTACTGCTCCAGGTCTTTCCTGGGTCAGGTAGTAAATACCAAGAACCATATCCTGAGATGGAACGGCTACAGGGCCGCCATCAGAAGGCTTTAACAGGTTGTTTGGAGAAAGAAGCATGAAACGGCACTCTGCCTGTGCCTCTACAGACAGCGGCAGATGGACTGCCATCTGGTCACCGTCAAAGTCTGCGTTAAATGCAGTACAAACAAGTGGATGCAGCTTAATTGCCTTACCTTCTACCAGGATCGGCTCAAATGCCTGGATGCCCAGACGATGCAGGGTAGGAGCACGGTTTAACATAACCGGATGCTCTTTAATTACATCCTCTAATACGTCCCAGACCTCTGGCTGCAGACGCTCAACCATCTTCTTTGCATTTTTAATGTTGTGGGCAGTTCCATTAGAAACCAGCTCTTTCATAACGAACGGCTTAAACAGCTCGATTGCCATTTCCTTTGGAAGACCACACTGGTAAATCTTTAATTCTGGTCCTACTACGATAACGGAACGTCCGGAGTAGTCAACACGCTTACCTAACAGGTTCTGACGGAAACGTCCCTGCTTACCCTTTAACATATCGGATAAGGACTTTAATGCACGGTTGCCTGGGCCAGTTACTGGTCTTCCACGGCGGCCGTTGTCAATCAGGGCGTCTACTGCTTCCTGAAGCATACGCTTCTCGTTGCGGACAATGATGTCCGGAGCGCCAAGCTCCAGAAGACGTGCCAGACGGTTGTTACGGTTAATAATTCTTCTGTACAGGTCGTTTAAGTCAGAAGTTGCAAAACGACCGCCGTCCAACTGTACCATCGGACGGATATCCGGAGGAATTACCGGAATCACAGTCATAATCATCCACTCTGGCTTATTGCCGGAGTTGCGGAATGCTTCTACTACTTCCAGACGCTTAATAATACGTGCCCGCTTCTGACCGGTAGCTTCTTTTAACTGCTTTCTTAAATCTGCGGAATCCTTCTCCAAATCAATGGCTTTCAGGATTTCCTGGATGGCTTCTGCACCCATTCCTGCGCGGAATGCGCCGTAGCCGTACTTATCGATCTCTTCTCTGTATTCCTTTTCAGACAGAACCTGCTTGTACTGGAGGCTGGTCTGGCCTGGATCTAATACGATATAAGATGCAAAGTACAAGACTTTCTCCAGAGTTCTTGGAGAAATGTCCAGGATTAATCCCATACGGCTGGGGATTCCCTTAAAGTACCAGATATGGGATACGGGAGCGGCCAGGGCAATATGGCCTACCCGCTCTCTACGAACACTTGCTTTCGTTACCTCTACACCACAGCGGTCACAGATGACGCCTTTGTAACGAATCTTTTTATATTTGCCGCAATGACACTCCCAATCCTTGGTTGGTCCAAAGATTCTCTCGCAGAACAGGCCGTCTTTTTCCGGCTTTAAGGTTCTATAGTTGATGGTCTCCGGCTTCTTTACCTCGCCGTGGGACCACTCCAAAATCTTTTCCGGAGAAGCCAGGCCGATTTTAATTGCATCAAAAGTCAACGGCTGATAAGTTTCATTTGTCTCTGGCATGAGCGGTACTCCCTCCTATTCGTTATCTTCAAAATCAGAAGCATCGTCTGCATCGAAGCTGTCACCGAAATCCAGATCCAACTCCCCGTCTGCATCAGAATCTTCTACATAGTCATCTTCAACGGCAACCAGTTCATTATCCTTGAACTCCTGCTCCTGGTAACCATAGCTGCCAAAAGACTCATCCTGGCGGCTGTGACGGTCTCCTTCGATAATAGAGCGTAAATCGGTATCGCCGTAATCAATGTTTTCTGTCATTTCAACTTCCGTATTGTCCTCACGCAGCACCCTTACGTCCAATCCTAAGGACTGAAGCTCTTTTAAAAGCACCTTGAAGGACTCCGGAATACCCGGCTCCGGAATGTTCTCGCCCTTGATGATTGCCTCGTAGGTCTTTACACGTCCTACAACGTCATCGGACTTCACGGTCAGGATCTCCTGAAGGGTATAGGATGCACCATATGCCTCCAGAGCCCAAACCTCCATCTCTCCGAAACGCTGGCCGCCGAACTGGGCTTTACCACCCAGAGGCTGCTGGGTTACTAAGGAGTATGGGCCGGTGGAACGTGCATGGATCTTATCGTCTACCAGATGATGCAGCTTTAAGTAGTGCATATGTCCGATAGTAACCGGGCTGTCGAAATACTCGCCGGTACGTCCGTCACGCAGACGAACCTTACCGTCTCTGGACAGCGGTACGCCCTTCCAGAGAGCGCGGTGCTCTAAGTGGCTTCCCAGGTAATCCATAACGCCCTGATCCAGTACATCTTTATATTTTTCCTGGAATTCTTCCCAGGTTCCATTTACATAGTCATTTGCAATATCCAGAGTATCCATGATGTCGTTCTCGTTTGCGCCATCAAAGACCGGAGTTGCAATGTTAAAGCCTAATGCCTTGGCAGCAAGGCTCAAGTGAATCTCCAGCACCTGTCCGATGTTCATACGGGAAGGTACGCCCAGAGGATTCAGTACGATATCTAATGGACGGCCATTTGGAAGGAATGGCATATCTTCTACCGGAAGTACACGGGAAACGACACCCTTGTTACCATGACGTCCTGCCATCTTATCGCCTACAGAAATCTTTCTCTTCTGTGCAATATAAATACGGACAGTCTCGTTTACACCAGGAGACAGCTCGTCTCCGTTTTCTCTGGTAAACACCTTGGCGTCTACAATGATACCATATGCGCCATGAGGTACTTTTAAGGAAGTATCGCGGACTTCTCTTGCCTTCTCACCGAAGATTGCGCGAAGCAGTCTCTCTTCTGCAGTCAGTTCGGTCTCTCCCTTTGGAGTTACCTTTCCAACCAGAATATCGCCGGCGCGTACTTCTGCACCGATACGAATAATACCTCTCTCATCCAGGTCTTTTAATGCATCCTCGCCTACGCCAGGAACGTCTCTAGTAATCTCTTCCGGTCCTAACTTGGTATCGCGGGCTTCTGCCTCGTATTCTTCAATATGAACAGAGGTATAAACGTCTTCCTGTACCAGACGTTCGCTTAACAGAACCGCATCCTCGTAGTTGTAGCCTTCCCAGGTCATGAATCCGATTAACGGGTTCTTGCCCAGAGCGATTTCGCCCTTGGAAGTGGATGGGCCGTCTGCGATAACTTCGCCAGCCTGTACATGGTTGCCCTTAAATACAATCGGCTTCTGGTTGTAGCAGTTGGACTGGTTGCTTCTCTTAAATTTGGTCAGATGATATACATCCTTGTTGCCGTCAGAGTCTCTCTTAATGATAATCTCATTAGAAGCAGATCTCTCTACCACACCGGCATTTTTTGCCACTACGCACACGCCGGAGTCAACTGCTGCCTTATTCTCAATACCGGTACCAACTACTGGCGCCTCGGTAGATAACAGCGGCACTGCCTGACGCTGCATGTTGGAACCCATCAGCGCACGGTTTGCGTCGTCGTTCTCCAGGAACGGAATCATGGAAGTTGCCACAGAGAATACCATCTTCGGGGAAACGTCCATCAGGTCAATGGCTTTTTTCTGGAATGCAGAAGTTTCTTCTCTGAAACGTCCGGAAACGTTGTTGTTGATGAAGTGGCCTTCTGCGTCTAACGGTTCGTTTGCCTGTGCAACGACGAAGTTATCTTCTTCGTCAGCAGTCAGGTATACGACTTCGTCAGTTACAATTGGATTTAATGGATCGGATTTGTCCAGAACGCGGTAAGGCGCTTCGATAAATCCGTATTCATTTACTCTTGCATAGGTTGCAAGGGAGTTGATCAGACCGATGTTCGGTCCCTCAGGCGTCTCGATCGGGCACATACGTCCGTAATGGGTGTAGTGTACGTCTCGAACCTCGAATCCGGCACGATCTCTGGACAAACCGCCAGGACCTAATGCGGAAAGACGTCTCTTGTGGGTCAGCTCAGCCAGCGGGTTGTTCTGATCCATGAACTGGGACAGCTGGGAACTTCCGAAGAACTCCTTCACTGCTGCAGTTACTGGCTTGATATTGATTAAGGACTGTGGAGTAATTCCTTCCATATCCTGGGTTGTCATACGTTCTCTTACCACACGTTCCATACGGGACAGACCGATACGGTACTGGTTCTGAAGCAGCTCACCTACTGCACGGATACGACGGTTGCCCAGATGGTCAATGTCATCTGCAGTACCGATTTCCTGCTCCAGATGCATATTGTAGTTAATGGAAGCTAAAATATCTTCCTTGGTAATGTGCTTTGGAATCAGCTCATGGATGCTGCGGCGGATTGCCGCCTTTAATTCCTCTTCGTCAGAAGTTCCAACTTCTGACAGGATAGCTTCCAGTACCGGGTAGTAAACTAATTCTGTAACTCCAACTTCTTCTGGATCAAAGGAAACATAGGAAGCCAGGTCTACCATCATGTTGGACAGTACCTTCTGCTTGCGCTCCGGTCCTTCAATCCATACAAATGGAACTGCTGCATTCTGAATCTTATCTGCCATTTCCTTATCCAGCTTGGTGCCGGCCTCTGCCAGAATCTCTCCGGTGGTGGTGTCAACGACATCTTCCGCCAGGGTATGGCCTTTAATGCGATTCTTAAATGCCAGTTTTTTATTAAATTTATAACGGCCTACTTTTGCCAAATCATATCTTCTGGGGTCAAAGAACATACTGTTGAGCAAACTCTCTGCACTATCAACGGATAACGGTTCGCCCGGACGGATCTTTTTATATAACTCTAACAAACCATCCTGGTAATTGTCGGAAGTATCCTTACCAAAGCTGGCTAATAATTTCGGTTCTTCACCGAATAAGTCGATAATTTCTGCATTTGTACCATATCCCAGCGCACGAATCAAAACGGTAACCGGAACTTTTCTGGTACGGTCTACACGGACGTAGAAAATATCGTTGGAATCCGTCTCATACTCCAGCCATGCGCCACGGTTCGGAATTACTGTAGCGCTATACAGTTCTTTACCTACTTTGTCGTGTGCAATGCCGTAGTAGATGCCAGGTGAACGAACCAACTGGCTAACGATAACTCGCTCTGCTCCGTTAATAACAAAAGAGCCTGTGTCAGTCATAAGCGGAAGATCGCCCATGAAAATCTCGTGTTCATTGATTTCGTCTTTATCTTTGTTGCAAAGTCTCACCCTTACTTTTAAAGGTGCTGCATAAGTAGCGTCCCTCTCTTTGCACTCTTCGATGGTGTACTTTATGTCGTCCTTACATAATGTAAAGTCTACAAATTCCAGGCTCAGATGGCCTGCAAAATCCGCAATCGGAGAGATGTCTTCAAACACTTCCTTGAGTCCTTCGTCTAAGAACCACTGATAGGAGTTTTTCTGAATCTCAATCAGGTTTGGCATCTCTAAGACTTCTTTCTGTCCTGAGAAGCTCATTCTTACGCTCTTACCGGCCGGCACCGGACGCATCTTGCTTTTCTCCATTGACGTTTCACCCCTGTTTTCTTTTTCTTTCACGTTTTATTTTTGGGCGCAATTGACCCGTAAAGGCCTAAATTGCCACAATAGTGCACATTCCAGTTTACCATACAGTTGTCAAGCTGTCAAGCGTAATCTTAAGAGAAAATTTACTTTTACTTGCGTTTTTTCATTAAAAATGGTATACTCTTACCTATACATAAGGAAACTGTTGGAGGTATTGCCCGATGAACTGGAATTTAATTTTAAACGTTATTCTCTGGGTTCTGCTTATCGCCGCAATCATTCTGGGAGTGCTGTACTACTTCGGACGTAAGCTGGAGAAGAAACAGGAAGCATCCCAGTCTATGATGGAAGCTGCCAAGCAGACTGTCTCAATCCTGGTGATTGACAAAAAGAAGTTAAAAATCAAAGAATCCGGCCTTCCCAAGATGGTTTATGAGCAGACCCCAAAATATATGCGCTGGGCAAAGCTTCCGATTGTAAAGGCGAAAGTTGGCCCGAAAATCATGACCCTCATTGCGGATGAAAGAGTTTACCAGGTTCTTCCAATTAAGAGCGAAGCAAAAGTAGTGATCAGCGGACTTTACATTACCGAGTTAAAGAGTGTCCGCGGCAAATCCATTCAGCCCGCTCCTAAGAAGAAGCGTCTGAGAGACAAGCTGATGTTCTGGAAAAAAGACAAAAAAGAAGCATAATACAAAAACGGGGGACTGTCGGGAAATGATAGTTCCAAACAGGGGCAGATTTGACTTGTATAAGTCAAACCTGCCCCTGAAACTTCTCCATAAAAAGAGAAAAAGATGGCTAACGACAACCATCTTTTTCTCCGTTCCATGTTATAATGGAACTATGCTAAACAAAGACTATTATAACGATTTTTTTGAATTAGGGCAACAGAAAATTAACTTCAGTTTCTTCGAATTGTGTTTACCAGACGACGATCCAGTCTATACCCTGAAAAAAGTGATGGAGGAGTTAGATTTTTCTGGCTTATTAGCCAATTGTTCTGATAAGGGAAGAACCGGGTACAACCCAATCATGATGTATGCTGTAGTTACTTACGCAAATATGCGTGGGATAAGAGCTGTTGACCGTATTGTAGAATTATGTGAAAGAGATCTTGCCTTTATCTGGCTTACGAAAGGTCAGAAGCCGAAAAGGGATGCTTTTTATGACTTCAAGAATAAGAAACTGACCGCTGATGTACTGGATGAGCTGAATTATCAGTTTCTTCGTCGCCTGCAAAAAGAAGGATTCATCACACTAAAAAATCTTTTTATTGATGGTACAAAAATAGAAGCCAATGCGAACCGTTATACGTTTGTCTGGAGAGGAACAATCAATTATCATCTTGCAGGACTACTGGATACTATTGATTTATTGTATCAAAAGTATAACGTTTTGATTGATGAAAATGAGTATGGCATGAAATATGACATTCCCCATGCACATATGTTCGTGATCGAAGGAATGGAGAAAGTAAGGGATGTCATTGAAAAGAACCGAAAAAGGAAACTGACAAAACATAAAAAGTTATCTAATAATACAATCATAGAGATTGACAATTGTTCTCCGTTGGAGATACTGAAGCTCCAAAAAAATCTGATACAGATAGCAGAACAGGAACAGATTACATTTGTTTATGGAAAAGGAAAAAGAAAATCGGAAATCCAGCAGCTTTACGAAGAATTGGAAGCCTGTGGTGAACGTCTTATGGGATATAAAGAATGTTTTGAGATCATGGGGACAGACAGAAACAGTTATTCCAAAACAGATCTGGAAGCTACCTTTATGCGGATGAAAGAGGATCATATGCTGAACGGGCAATTAAAAGCGGCGTATAATGTCCAGATTGCAGTAGAGAATTATTTCATTGTCCAGACTTATGTCAGCAATGATCGGACAGATTATAATACGTTGATTCCGGTTTTGGAAAAACATCAAAAAGCATTCGGGGATATTCTTGAGGAAGTGACAGCAGATAGCGGGTATTGCAGCGAAAGAAACCTACTGTACTTAAAAGAACATAAAATCTCCAGCTATATCAAGCTGCAGGATCATGAAAAACGGAAAACACGTGCGTATACAGAAGAAATCGGAAAGTATTACAACATGAAAACGCAGATATTTGAAGATGAGTTGTATTATATTTGCCATGACGGAAGAGAATTGCATCATATCCGAACAGAAACAAAAGCACAGACTGGTTATACACAAATTTTTGAAGTGTATGGATGTGCAGACTGCAGTGGTTGTGAACATAAAGCAAAATGTCTCTATAAATATGATGCCGAAAAAGATATAGAAAAAAATAAAGTGATGAAGATCAACGAACAATGGGAAGCTTTGAAAGAAGAATCCCATAAAAACATCCAGAGTGAGAAAGGGATCTTAAATCGTCAGATTCGTTCCATCCAGACAGAGGGACATTTTGGAGACATTAAAGAAAATGACAGTTTCCGCCGATTCAATTACCGGACATCCGAAAAAGTATATAAAGAATTCATGCTGTATGCGATTGGAAGAAATATAAATAAATACCATCGTTTTCTTTATGAAAAAATCCAAAAATTTGAGGAAAAAATCGAAGAAACAGTTGCTTAGAAAATGTGTACGTTTAAATATGCAGGTTGAGGGGTTTTTGTGCCCAAAAATACATACGAAAAAGCCAAAATACGAATCTCTCATAGAAGATCAGGTGCGAAAAACACTGATTTCTAAAGGAGATTCGTATTTTAAGATTTAGAGCCTAAAAATCGGTATTAACCGACAGCCCCCTATTTTAGTTTAATGAATTTTTAATTCCATAATTTTATTATCCAAATAACGAAGTCTGTCCATGATTTCATTGATTTGCAGCTTCTGATAGTTTTCCTCAATTAAATCTGCAATTGTATTTACCGTTTCATCGCCAAGCCCTGTTTCATCTTTTAAATCTCCGATTATCATCTTTCGGCTATAATGATTCTGAATATAAAAAGATATAAGAATATCCAGACTTCTGGCAATCTCTTCCAGTTCATTCTCCCGCAAGCCATATCCAGACGCTGACAAAAAGAATTCTTTTTCATATCGCAAAATATACTTGCCGAAAATAGATAAAATTATATTGGATACCTGTTCACTTTTTTCGCCTTCCATTTTGCGCAAAGGCCCCATTGCATAATAATATTCCATAGACTGTTCCGCAATGCTTACTATCTTCTCTGCTGTTTCTTTCCCTAAGCGCCCTGCTATTTTAGTTGTTATTTCATCCGAAGGCGCTTCTTTCAAAAGAATTCTCAACACAGAAATCATCTCATTAATGTCATCTTTCAGTTCCGAATCATCAATTTCCGACAAATTTAATACCCTATTTAATTTATCCATTTCTGTCTCTGCTTTTTCTGATATCTGTTTTAATATCTCATCTAACCGCTTCATCGTTTCAACCATCTTTTCACCTGCTTCTATACGCTTCCCACCGATAGTTTAATTTTTCGTAATCTTTTTTCTTCTCGTTAAAAATTACAATCCTTTCTCTGTCGTTTTCCATAGCCTGAATCCGCTGAACTGCTCTTCTTTTTTCTAAATGTCCAGTTTCTTCCTCATCCATATTTCTTTCTGCTATTAAAAATCCAATATAATCCGGCATCGGCCTGTCTTCATCTGTGCATATCAGCGTTCTGACAAATTCTTTTCCATCTATGGTAAGCTCATAGAACGCTGCTTTTCCGCTATAATACTTTTTTACAGCCCCTTTTTGCTGCAGTTCTTTCATAATTTCTGTAAGAAAACTTACCCGAATACCTTCATTTTCTGCTATCTCTTTGTGTCGGGAAGACGGCCAATAATAAATGTATTTCAAAATATTACTATAATGAGCCTTGGTGCATAAACGCTTCATTTCTGCAAAAAAATCATTCTTTTCGTTTTCGTCCCGAATCAAAAGAGCTGTTCCCTGTGTGATTCCTCCAAGCCGTCCCATTATATAAATCAACCATTCATCGTTGTTTTTTGCTATCCTCTCAAACAATTTTGAAACTTTTTGCCCACGATTCAGTTCCTGCTGCAAAACTTCCTGATCATTTTTCTGAAAAAGCCTTACAATTTCATATAAATACTCCCGATTCATACTTGTAAGCTGCTCTTCCCATTTTTTTCTTTCTGACGGGGGATTTTCTCTGCTGTAGGCCACACTAATCTCACGGCACATTTCCATGTCCCACTTCATAAAATTCCTCCTTTTAGCTGCTTGCTCTTTTGTAGTAAAAATCCTGCCAAATCAAACATCCCTCTTCGCAGTTACCAGCTTTGCACTTTTCTGGTTTTTCCAATGCAATAATCTTATCCTGTCCAATTCCATACTTTTTATTTTGATTTTTTCCGCTTTTCAAACAATATCCACAGATATCCAATTTACCTCGCTGTGTTTCTTCTACCATCCACTGGGCAGAGCAGCAATTCGCCTGAATAACGCAGCAGTCTGCGTGTTCGCAGGCATGAATATTATTTTTAAAGTCATATTCTCCGGTTGTCATGGAAGGCACCAAAATCAAACTTACCCGCAATATTTCCAATAACATATTTAAATATTCCGTTACCAGAAAGTCTTTACAAATCATAACAGCCATTCTTCCAAGTCCTCTGCAATGAATCAAATACAAAGTTTCATCCGGCCAGATATCTTCCAACATAGTATCTCCATCTGGTTGAATTGCCCCATCAAATGGGTACTGTTTTTGCTGAATGCAGACTTCTTCTCCATCTCCCGTCAAAATCATTACACTGTTTTGGTGTTTTTTCCAGACAGACGGCAAAGCAATTAACATCGGATATTCTTCCAAATCAAATACAGTTTCTTGCAAGAATCTCTTTATCTGCTGATTGATCCTATCGCTCCCTATCATTTCCGGAAAGAAAAGAATATCTACCTGCTCTTCTTTCGCTTTTTGCAGGACATCCTTAACTACATTTAAAACATGGTCTTCTTCACCACCATCTACAGAAAAATATTTCACTCCATCCCGTATGTAATCTGACGTTTTTAAATGAAGATTTTTACTAACAAATGAACATCCAATTCTCAGAACACCTCTTTTCTCCGAACGGATAAAATAAGGTGATGGCAGGATAATATGTTTTATATGTTTTACCTTCATACTTAAAAGCATCTGTTCATCTAAATACATTATATTTTTAAGCAAACGGTTTATATGATAAGAATGTTGGCGTCCTCTATTATTTCTCCCCCAAAAAGATTCCATTTGAGGAATTATCGCAATCTGGGTGGCAGACACATTATTATTCAAAGACTCCAGTATTTGTATTTCTCCAGCTATTTCTCCAACCGCCTGTACTCGTTTTTCAATTGCCAGATCTAATTGAATCAGCAAATACAAAAGAGCAAATGGAGCCTGACATCTTTGTATATAAGTATCTACCATATCCCAGGCATCTAATTGCTCATTTCCAATTTCTTTGTATCCGCTTCCATCCTCTTCAAATAAGATCGGCAATTCCTTCCACAAAAATCTTTGCACACTCTTCTTATCATAGCTGCGAAACTTTTCCAGTAACGATTTATCTATAGAACCGGCTTCTTCAATCTTTCTTATAATTACCGCAATGCTGTCATACACTCTCTGATACAAATCATCATCTCCTTGCCTGATGATCTTGTCTCGCTGTTACATTCTTAGTATATCACAGCATACTTCTTTCCGCAATCCATTTGTTCAGTGATTGTTAAGTCTATTTATAGTCTTTTTCTAGAAACACATCCCAACAGAACGATTTTATTTCATAGGATATCTTTTTCCAAAAAACACAAAAGGCTGGTACTATTCCCAGCCTCAATTTAACTCACCAAATGCACTGCCGCCTGTCCTTTTGACTGGACGCTTACTACGATATTGCATTCCGATACGTGTTCATAATTAATATCCAGAGAATAGCTGACCTGGACTTTCAGCGCGTCTTCCTCTTCTTCCACCTGGATGTCTTTTGTACTCAGACCGACCATCATTTCTCCCATGGGAGTGGTGTAGGAGGCAATCCGTTTTTTGTCTTTTTCAAACACCATATGGACACTGGAAACCCCATGTTTAATCACGTCTATTACGTCTTCTCCCACCTTAATCGTGTTTTTCACCGGACTGTCATATCCTTCGATCATTTCATCATAAACGATATAGTGTTTTCCATTCTTTCTATAATAATTTCCTGCAGTAATCACCTGAATCTGATCGCTTTCACCGCCCATGGACTGAAGCCCGCTGACTGTGACAAGTACCTCTTTTGTCATGTTCCTCTCCTGCTTTTCCAATAAGTCTGGGTTAATAAGTTTCAATATCGATTTTCTTTGTTTCTTTCACCTGTTCAGGAAGAATCGCGGACGCAAAATTCGTAAACTTTTCTGCCAGGTCGCTGACATAAAACTGGTATTTATCCTCTTTTCCTGCCGCTTTCCCATCACAGATTAAATCTTCTCTTTGAAGTAAATTCCGAAGCTCAATAGCCGTCTCATAAGCTGGATTGACCAGAGTTACTTCTTCTCCCATGAGCCGTTTAATTGTAGAGCGCAGAAGGGGATAGTGGGTGCATCCCATTACCAAGGTATCTACGTATTTTGCTTTTAGTTCGCTAAGGTAACGGGATGCGATTTCATCAGTAACCGAGTCGTGAAACAACCCTTCTTCCACCAGGGGAACCAGTAAAGGGCAGGCCTTTCCGGTAACCTCAGCCGCTGGCATCATTTCTTTAATTACAGTTTCATAAATCCCGCTCCGGATCGTTCCCTCAGTTCCGATAATACCGATTTTCCCATTCTGGGTGGCCTTTATAGCGCTGACCGCTCCAGCCCTAATTACTCCGATAATCGGAATGTCCAGTTCTTTTTTTACTTCTTCTAAAGCATAGGCGCTGGCCGTATTGCAGGCAATTACAATGGCTTTTACCTGCTTGCTTTTCAAAAAACGGATAATCTGTCTGGAATAGCGCAAAATCGTATCCCTGGATTTGTTTCCATAAGGAACTCTTGCCGTATCTCCAAAATAAACCATCCGCTCGTCCGGCATCTGCCGGATAATCTCTCTGGCTACCGTAAGGCCGCCTACTCCCGAATCAAAGACGCCGATAGGGGCATTTCTGTCTGTCATCTGGAATGTCCTCCTGTTTTTTGCAGGCTTTTTGTCTGCCGCCTAGCGGGCCAGACCATGCTCAATCAGCCGATTTACTAAACGTTTCTTATCAACGCCCCTTGCTTCCCAGAGCATGGGGTACATACTAATGGCAGTAAAGCCAGGCAAAGTGTTGATTTCATTAAACACCACTTCTCCATCTTCTTTTACAAAGAAATCGACTCTTGACAAGCCGTATCCGTCTACTGCCTTAAAAATCGCAGCAGCATTGCTGCGGATGGTTTCGGCTGCGTTTCCCGGAAGTTCTGGATCTACTACGGTTCTGGATTCTTCATTATAATATTTGGCATCAAAATCGTAGAAATCAGCGGCTGCTAATATCTCTCCTACTCCGGATGCTTCTACCGGAACGCTTCCTCCGCCAAATACCGCGCATTCCACTTCCCGTCCGGTTATGGTTTCTTCTACCAGAATCTTCCGATCATGACAGGCTGCTTCCAAAAGACCTTTCACCAGTCCTTCTCTGTTCTCTGCCTTGGAAACTCCTTTGGAGGAACCCGCGTTGCTGGGTTTAATAAATACCGGATAAGAAAAACGGGCTTCAATGCGTTTTACCACTTCGTTCATATCGGAAAGCTGTTCTTTCATTACCGGCTCATATGCTGCCTGGCGAATCCCCAGGTCATCTACAACAATCTTAGTATACAACTTATCCATTGAAACTGCTGACGCCAGTACGCCGCAGCCTACATACGGAATCCGCGCTAGTTCAAACAATCCTTGAACGGTTCCGTCTTCTCCATACAAGCCATGAAGCACCGGAAATGCTACGTCAACAGGAACTTCCTTCCAGGACGTTCCACGTTTAATTAAGGCGCACTTTTTGGTTGCATCTGGAAGAATGACCGCTTCCTCACAGCTTTCTTTCCAGCTTCCGTCCCGGATGGAGTCCAGAGACGGCGCTTTCAGCCAGCGGCCTTCCTCCGTAATTCCAATGAGCAGAAGGTTATAGGTCTCTGTATCAATCTGTTCTACAATATTTGCAGCGGACATACAGGAAACGACGTGCTCAGAGGATTGTCCTCCAAACAGTACGGCTACTGTCTTTTTTTCCATATTTTTTTATCTCCTATTTCATTTCAATCAAATCTGAATTATTTTTATTGCACACGTGACTAAATTATACCACAGGTGTCAACAATTACAACATAAATCTGGAAGACTGGAGGATTTGATGATGACAAGAACAGTAAAAAACGACATTTTCGCAGGAGGAATTCTGATACTTCTGGCCTTTATCCTGAGCCTGGTACAGTTGGGCAGTCCGGATCTAAAATTAGCCGGACGGCTTCGCAAACAGGTGCTGCGGTTTCACGTCATTGCTGACAGCAACCAGAAAACCGATCAGGATTTGAAACTGGAAGTCCGTTCCTTTCTCTTAGATAAGATTTCCCAGGGACTGGCCGAAGAATCCAGCAGCAAGTCGAAAGAAGAAACTGCCGATTATGTCCGTTTACATAAGGAAGAACTGGAACAGGACACAAATGAGTTTATCCATGACAAAGGCTTTTCCTATGAGGCTGAAATTGAAGTAGGCGTCAGTCACTTTCCCACCAAGACCTATGGAGATATGCTGTTTCCTGCCGGGGATTACGATGCAGTACGGGTCATTTTGGGGAAAGGAAAAGGACGCAACTGGTGGTGCGTCCTCTATCCTTCTCTCTGTTTTGTAAACGATACTGCCGCTGTGGTGCCAGACTCTTCCAAACAGGAACTGGCCTGCGTCCTGGGCGAAGAGGATTATCAGTCTCTTTTTCTGGCACATCCCGACATCCAATTTGCGTCCCGGCTGGCCCAATGGGCAAAGCGCCTGTCCAATCATCTGTCTATTCTGCCGGAAGAACGCCCTTAAGGGCCCAGTGATATTCATTTAATGCCTGCAGCATATTCATATTGGCAGTTTCTCTGGCTGCTTTTGCCTGATAGTAGGCAATCTCCGTTCCCAGATATTCCGCACGTCCCAGCATTCCTAACTGATAACGGCGGTTGTTGCTGTCCATGGTAAGCTGCGCCTGCTGAAATGCAGTATCCGCAGCCTGAAGAGCTGCCTGTTTTTCTATCAGGTTATAGTATAGGGTATCCATATCGCTGCGGAGCTTTTCTTCTGCATCCGTTACGCTGCGTTCTTTGGAATGAATGTCTTTTATGGTACGCCCTGCCTGCTTGGTATTCTTTAAAGAAATAATCTCCTGGTTGTAAGCAATCGCCTGTACTTTATCTGCCTCTCTATCAATGCTTTCTATCTGGGTTATGTTCGGATCCGGCACTTTTCCAAACGCAGGATTGTCGGTATAGTCCCAGCCTGTCAGCATAATCAGGGTTCTTCGCATGGAATCCATACTGTTTTCCAAAGTGGAAAGCTGGTTTTTCGCAGACGTCAGGCTGACGCTTGCAGACAGCAGATCCGTAGAGGTCGCCATTCCAATTTCACTCTGAGTATTGGATAGGGACAGCATCTGTGTATACAGTTCCACCATTTTATCCAACATTTCTTTATTTACTTCCATCTGCTGGTACCCAATCATCAGAGACTGGACCGCTGAACTTAATTGGTACCGGATAGGCGCCAGAGTGTTCTGATCCAACCTTTTTGCCTGTTTGTCCAAGGTCTTTTTCATGGCGCTGGCAGCTGAATCCAAACCTCTTGCCATAGCTTTATACTGGGCAGAATAAATCTGATCTCCCTCTGCTTCCAGGCCTTTTGCCTGCTGACGGTACTCTTTTCCGTCTTCCCGCATTTTTTCCACCAGCTCGTATGAATCGTTCAGGCCGTCTTCTACCTGATCGGCTGCGGCCCGGTAAACTGGGTTGAAAAATTCGATTAAATCCGGAATTTCTTCATATTCCAAGGTATCATCTAACAGACGGCCCCATTTTTCATCCTCATAATCTTCCGGCTTCTGTACCTCTGCCTGCGCGTTCACGGAAAGTACAGCAGGAACCGGCGCCCACAGGGAAAGTCCTGCTGCCAGCACCAGAGCGTTTCCTGCCAGACGGAAGGAATAGGTTTTCTTCTTCATTCTCCGCCTCCTTAACCTGCAGACGCCAGGCCTGCCACACCGCTTTCATAAGTTTCATAGGCCTGAAGAACTGCCATCTGTTTTAATTCCAGGCCGATTTTTGCGCTTT
This sequence comes from uncultured bacterium, assembly GCA_905215625.1. Classification (GTDB taxonomy): domain Bacteria; phylum Bacillota; class Clostridia; order Lachnospirales; family Lachnospiraceae; genus UMGS1370. Next base: position 14,881 of record CAJMQQ010000031.1, on the reverse strand, counting down.
CCAGAGCAAATGCCTGCTGATCGTATTCCAGCTGGCTTACATTTCCAATGGACAGATTCAGCGCTGCGGTATCAAACTGTCTCTGGGCCAGTTCCAATTCAGACTGGGCCTGCTCATAATCAGACTGAGCTTGTAAAAGCGCCTGATAACTGCTGGTAACCGAAGACCGGATCTGAGATTCGTTATTTTTAATAGTGTCTTCCAGGGTTTCTTTTGTCTCTTCTACTCTGGTATTGCTGTAACGGTGGCGGTTTACTGCCAGAGTATAGTTGTTTTTTACCGCCTCTTCTTTATCTGCCTCTAAGTCAATGACCAGGATCTCTTCTTTACCGACAGAGGGAATCTCCCCGATTTCAGGTTCTGCGTTGTACGCCCACCCCGCAGCCAGACACATACTCTGTCTGGTATTGCGGATCTGCTTTTCCGTACTTAGTATACTGGCTTGCACATTTTCAACTGCACTTTTGGCATTGAGCACGTCCATCTGGGTCGCCATACCAAGATCAGCCTTTCTCTGTACCGCATTCTGCTGGCTCTGCAAAAGAGCCAGGTTCTTCTGGGACAAATCCAGGTTTAATAACAATTGGTGGTAATTAATCATCAGGGCCTTTGTGGAAGCTACGATAGCAGCCTCTGCCTGCTTGTTCTGGCTCAGCATCCCGAAATTGCCGCTTTCTGCCTGGGTGGCGCTGGCTTCCAATGCCTTCGCCTGCTGCTCCAGGGCCAGAACCGTACTGTCGTAAGTCAGACTATCCGGATCCATCATATCGATCTGGTCATAAATATTCTGGGCATTCTGACGGTAGCTGGCGGCAATATCGCCGTCGCTCCGTCCCATATCGCCTTCCCTATTCTGCTCATAAGAGGCCTGATTGTTGAGAACCGTCGGGTTGTACTCGTGAACTAAATCTGCAATCTCCCCGTATTCCAGCTTGTTGTCTCTCAAAGTCGACCATTTTTCCGGTGTATAGGCGAATTCCGGGCTGCCGGCCAGCGCCTGAAAGGGTACTGACGCTGTCAGAACTGCAGCAAGACCAAAGGCTGCCATATTATGTAACTGTTTCATATGTTCCCTCCTTCATGCCCGCAAACCGGACATCTGTTAATCGTAATTGGGTTCCGCTTTTCTCTTCCGGTTCATAATACTATAATAAACAGGAAGCATCAACAGGGATAAAATGGTAGATGCTATCAGGCCGCCTACGTCTACCAGACCCAGGCCCTGCATCATTTCTCCGCTCTCGCCGAATGCCAGTGCCATCGGAATCATGGCTACAATCGTAGTCAGGGTGGTCATCAGGATTGGGCGCAGACGGGTTGCTCCTGCTTCAATCAGAGCCGTCTTAATGTCCATCTCCATCCGATACTGGTTGACAGTATCCACATAGAGAATACCATTGTTTACTACCGTACCAACTAACATCAAAAATCCCAACAGGGACGGCATACTGATAGACACATCTGCAAGCCACAGAAGACCAAAGGATCCAATCAGACTGAATGGAATAGTGGTCATAACCATGAATGAGAACTTTGGAGACTCAAACTGGGCTGCCATTACGACAAATACCAGGAATGCAGCCAGCAAAATCGCCTGTCCCAGAGCACCAAACTCTTCGTTCATCATTTCCATAATATCATTTTGCGCTACGGAAATGGACTGGGTCATGTTTGGCTTTACCACTTCTTCAAATAACTGGCTGTCGATTCTGGCGGCCTGTCTTCCGCTTTCATCCATCTTGGCATATTCTGCGGAAATAGTCACCTGATACTGCTTGTTGCTTCTGGAAATGCTGGACGGACTGTCTTCAAAGGCGATATCTGCTACATCGGTCAGCGCTACGGTTCCGCCGGACGGACTGGCCAGCATAATTCCCTCTAACTGGTCAATGGTCTTGTAATCATCTGCCGGGTATTCTACCCTGACATCTACTTCATTTCCATCAACATCCAGTGTAGTTGCATCAACACCGCTTAAAATCTGGTTGACGGAACCTGCAATCATGGCCGGAGTCAGACCTTCGGCACCTGCTTTTACAGAATCAATGTGAAGCTTTACGACCGGAGCTGCATTTTCCAGACTGGTGTGTACCTTTGCAATCTCTTCCCGCTCTTTTAATTCTTCCGCAATCTTATCGGAAACTTCCTTCAGTTCATCGTACTGGGTACTCTGTAAAATAACCTCATAGGTATCTCCCATGGAAAGACTGGACATGGTACTGCTTTCTTCTACTGTGATATTGCAGTCGCCTATTGTACTTAATAACGATTTCCATTCCTTTGCTACTTCACTGGTTTCCCGTTTTCTGTCATCTTTTAAATATGCGGTAATGCTGCCTCCGCCAGACATGGACATTCCGCTTCCGCTATAGGTCAGCATATAGGAATCCAGGTCTTCATCTTTTGTAATAATATTTTCTACTTCTGATAAAATGCCATCGGCCTTTTCTACATTGATTCCAGGCCGCATTTCAACAGATATGGCAATGGTTCCTTCATCTGTAGCCGGAATCATTTCAGAACGGAGCTGGGACGCCATTGCAAATGACACAATCAGCATTCCGATGGTTGCAAACATGACCGTTTTCTTCTTTGGCAGAATGGATTCCATAATGCTGCGGTACCCATTCTGCATGGCCTTTACGATAGGCGATGCCGGCGCATGGTTGTTTTCCTTTGGACGGTAAAATGTATAGCACAATGGAACAATGGTCATTGCCGAAATCAGGGATGCAATCATACAGAAAATAATGGTAAATCCCAACGGTTTAAACAGCTGGCCGCTCATACCTGACAAAAATGCCAGGGGCAGAAATACCACGCAGGTAGTTGCTGTTGAACCAATGATGGACTGGAGGACAACGCCGCTTCCATCTATCGCCGCCTGACGGTATTCCCTAAACCCGTTGCCTTTTGTGGAACGGAAGCAGCTTTCCAATACTACGATGGAGTTATCTACCATCATACCAACGCCCAGCACCAAGGCGCTCATGGTAATTACGTTTAAGGAAAATCCCATTAAATACATCAGCACCAGGGCCGCCATAATCGAAATCGGAATCGACGTTCCGACAATCAAGGAAGCCTTAATATCGCCAAAGAACAGGAATATGATTACCATGGAAACAATTACTGCCATAATCATGGTTTCGAACACGGAACTTAAAGAGCCTTCAATCTGATCGCTGGCATCATATACTACTACCATGTCCAGATTTTCATCTGCAGCCTTTAATTTGTTCATAACTTTCGTAACTTCCCTGGATACTTCCTGGGCGCTGCTCTTCTGCTGCTTCTGGATATTGACAGAAACTGTGTCCTGACCATTGTAACGTCCTATACTGGATGCTTCTTCTATTGCATTTCCTACGACTGCAATATCATCCAGATATACAATATCGCCGCTTGGCGTAGTAATCGGAATCTCTTTTAAGCTGTCTACGGTATCATAGGTTACTCCGGCAGAAACGTTTAATTCCTGGCTTCCGACTTCTGTAGAACCTGCCGGAATGGAAAAGCTTGCGCCGGATACTGCCGTTGCCACAGAATTAATGTTAAGGTGGTACTGGGCCAGTTTTTCTGGAATCAGCTGGATCCGCACATACTCTTCCCGGCCGCCTGATAAATCGACGCTGGCTACGCTGGAAATCTTTTCCAGTTCCGGCGCTACCGTATCATTTACATAGTTGTATAGGTTATTGACGCCGGAATTATTTACCGCCATCATCATGGACGGGGTACTGTTAATATCAAACTCCATAATAACCGGAGCCATCGCGTCTTCCGGCAAAGAACTTTCTAAGGCATCTACTTTCTTTTTCAAATCAGAATAAGCCTTATCCATATCTGTACCGTAATCATACTGCAAAAGAACCATGGAAGAGTTTTCACTGGAAACAGAACTGATAGAGTCAATTCCGCTTAACTGTCCTACCTCGTCTTCAATAGGCCTTGTCAACAGGTCGTCTACGTCTTCCGGGCTGGCTCCTACATAAATGGTGCTGATAACCATCATCGGCATATTCATTTCCGGCGTCAGCTCCATCTTAGAGGAAAACAGGGAAATAAATCCAAATACCATCAGACACAACACGCAGAGCACTGTGGTGACAGGACGTTTTAATACGGTTTTCGTTAAATTCATGGAACCTGCCTCCTTATTGCGCTGCCGGCGCCGTGGTTTCGGCTTCTGGGTGTTCTCCTGCAGCGGTCTCAGTCTTAGTTTCTGCAGCCGTCTCCTGAAGGGTAACCGCTGCTCCTTCTGTCAGCTCAGAAGTCCAGGTTGTAATAACCAGGTTGTCCGCAGAAATTCCAGAAACAATCTCTGCTCTCTCGGAATCATAAATTCCTACTTCTACTGGCACTTTATGTACGGTTCCATTTTCATATGTATAGACATATGCGTTGCCGCCGTCATAATACACGCAGTCTACCGGAAGGGTCATGACATTTTCTGATTTATCAGAAACCACGCTCAACTGAATTTTTACTCCTGGAGCCAATGTTTCTCCATTGTCTACGGATGCTTCGATGTCAAACAGGCCCGTCTGGGGATTTACCATGGAGCCAATCTCCGTAACCGTTCCCGCATACTCCGTTCCCTGTTTTTCCATCACAATCTCATCTCCCAGGGAAAGGGCGTTTCGCAAGCTGTCCGCAACCGAAAAAGTCACTTTCTTACCGCCTTCTCCGGTAATCACGCAGAGCTGGCTGGACTGGGCTACAGTATTGTGAAGGGCCATGGTGCTGCTTTCGATTTTCCCTGTAATCGGAGCGGTAACGGTACTATATTCTACCTGAAGGTCATAAGCCAGTTTTGCGCCGTCATACTGCAGACTGGCAGACTGGGCGCTGGTCTGTACCTGTTCGAATGCCTGGGCAGAAATATCGCCGCTGGCATATAATACCTGCATTCTGGCAAGATTGGCGTTGGCGGTATCCATGGCCACTTTAGCCGCATCCAATGAAATCTTGCTGCTGTCAATCTGCTTATTATCAATCCGGCACAAAGGCTGTCCTGCTTCTACAATATCTCCTGGATTTACATAAATCTCCAGAATCTCTCCCGCCACTTTTGGCATTACATAAATAATGTCAGACGGTTCTACGGTACCAATCACTTCTTTTGACAAAGTAATGGTGCCTGTCTGGGGCATTTCTGCCTTTACTACCGGTATCGTCACCTGTTCCGTAACCTCTGCCGGCTTTAAAAATCTGGGAACTGCTGCTGCAGCCAGGATTCCGGCTATTACCACTCCTATAATAATCTTCGTTCTTTTTTTCATGTTCCTCTCCTTATTCTCACCTATTTAATCCGCTTTGGGAATACAGCTTCCCCGCCGGATAATATTCAATTTTTCCGTAAACATCTGGTAAATTTCTTCTGTTTTTTCCGGAAATTTCATCCTTTGTCCCAAAGACATAATTAACGTCTGCACTCCTAAATCTGTTACCAGACGGATAGATTCCCTGTCCTGACAGCGAAGCTCCGACCAGTCGCCGTTTTTATAGAGCCATTCTCCTCCTTCCGGCGTTCCACCCATCATTTCCAGTTCATCGCATTGAATCAGCTGCTCTGCCTCTGTCTGGAACAGTGCAATTCTGGCAAGTTCCATTAAATTCTCACTCCATTTAAACTGAAACCAATCCAGAAATAACTCGTCCAGCATCTTCCAGTAATTTCCCTCATTCCGTATCAGGCTCTCCCTGCAAAATTCATGGGCCTGCATCAGAATATCGGAAAAAACGTACTGAAGAAGATCCCTTTTATCTTCAAAATAGGTATAAAAACTTCCTCTGGAAATATCTGCGTTCTGGATAATCTGGTTAATCGATACTTTTTCAAATGGAACTCTGGTAAATTCAGAAACTGCAGCCTTCCGGATGACTTCTTTTTTCTCTGCCGGCAGACGTGCAAATCTTTCTGTAGGCATCTTTTCCATACTCCTTCCCTTTGGCGTCTTTTCATCCTCTAAAAGCCAGCAATAAGAAACTCTTTTTTCATGTTTCCCAAGTTATCACGAAAAAGTGACAACCTGTCACTATTATAAGGACAGGCTGTCACTGCGTCAATGGCTTTATGTTTTTTTTATATTTATTAACAGATTCTTTATGAAACCTGTTCCTTAATGTTTTTGGAAACTGTGATTTCCTGATTGTCAATATGTTCCCTTACCGCTGCCTTTGCCTCTGCAATGCTGCGCTTTTTGATACAGCGTAAAATGTGCTCGTGTTCTACAATCAGGACCTGGCGTTTTCCGGCATCCTTAATATATTCCAAACGATAGCGGTACATCTGCTCTCTGAGATTATTCAGAATCTGAACCAGACGCTTGTTGCCGGTGGCTTTATAGATCAGCTCGTGGAACTGTTCATCTGCCTCTGCAATGGGCATGACCTCCCCCTTGTAAATCGCATCTGCAAACTCCTTCTGCGCTTCCTCGATCTCTGCAATTCCTTCTTCTGAAACTCTCTGGCAGGTCAGTTCAATGGCCAGCTCTTCCAGGGAACGGCGTACTTCCAGAACATCTTTCAGGCTCTTTTCTGAAATTCTGGCAACTTCTGCTCCCTTTCTTGGAATCATCAAGACCAGACCTTCCAGCTCAAGTTTACGAATTGCTTCCCGAATCGGAGTTCTGCTTACGCCCAGCCGTTCTGCCAGCTGAATCTCCATCAGTCTTTCTCCTGGTTCCAGTTCTCCCTTTAAGATTGCCTGGCGCAGGGTATTAAATACTACGTCTCTCAGCGGCAGATACTCATTCATTGTTACCCGAAAATCGCTTCCCATGATTTTCTCCTCCTTGATTGTCTTCCTGTTTATAATGCGTATGTTTTAATTCTTTTTATTGTTAAAAATCGTAGTCAGGTAAACCTGTTTTGCCAGTTCCCGGTTCTGGCCGTAACGAAGTTCCTCATAGGCAGCGGATGCCGCTTTCGGGTTGTCAAACAGGCCGAATACTGTAGGGCCGCTTCCACTCATCAATGCTCCCAGCGCTCCATTCTGGCGCATTACATTTTTAATTTCTTCAATAACCGGATATTTCTGGGCAGTGACCAGTTCCAGGACATTTCCCAGATGCTTCGATACCTCCAGCAAATTTCCTGCTCCAATGGCTTCTATCATACCGTCAATGTCCGGATGCTGCTGCGGCTCCAGACTATTGGCATGAAGGTTTTCATATACATATTTGGTCGATACGCTAATAGCCGGTTTTGCTAACAGGACCTGGCACTGGGGCATAGGAGGCAGGACTGTCAGTTTTTCTCCAATCCCTTCTGACAAAGCAGTTCCCCGCATAATGCAGTACGGCACGTCTGCGCCAATCTTTACTCCTCGTTCCATCAGTTCTTCCTGAGAAAGTCCCAGATGAAACATTTTGTTGACGCCTACTAAAACAGCCGCCGCATCGCTGCTGCCTCCGGCCATTCCGGCTGCAACCGGGATCATTTTGCGCAGCCGGATAAACACACCGTTTGTTACCTGAAATTCTTCCATCAACATCTGAGCCGCTTTATATACCAGGTTGTTTTCATTTACCGGAAGATAAGGCAGATTGGTTTCAATCTGAATCCCCGGCGCCTGGCGGAAAAACAAATCGATCTGATCATACAGCCCTACGGTCTGCATAATCATCCGGACATCATGGTATCCGTCTTCCCGTTTTCTCAAAACATCCAGTCCCAAATTAATTTTTCCGTATGCACGAAGCTTAAAGTGAGTTGTCATAACCATCCCTCTGTTTGTGTCTTTCGAATACATTATTTTGTATACAGTATTAATCTGAATACATTGTAGATGCTTTCAATTCATTTTTCAAGCATTTTTTCGACAAAAATCCCTCTTTGTCCAAAATGCAGTACTTTTAGGTCGAAATATTATCTAAACTATCTGTTTTACCAGTCCCAGGCAATGCAAAAAGGCGGTGTCCTGATGGATACCGCCCTGACTTTCCAGCCAAACGATTATTGTTCTTTTCCATTGTCTTCATCTGCAAACAGCGGACGAAGTTCTTTTTCATCTTCCCTGTCGTTCTTCGGGATATATTTTTTGAAAATCGCATGGAATACAAAGGAATTTACAAATGCAACCAGCGGAAAACCGAAGAGGAAAAACAGGACTGAAAACTGAGGCGCGCTAAAAAAGGTCACGAACATCAGCACTCCCAATGCAACATCCATTACCAAAATTCCCAAAGTCTGGAGAATATGGCGGATGGACATGAAAAACGCATTAAACAGCGTCCGCTTTACCGGATTGTAGAAACGGCTCTGAAGCGGGAATACATAGGTTAAAATGCAAAGATATACCAGTCCTAAAGAACCAAATACTGCCACCATAATAGAACGCAGCTTAGATGGATCTGTCTGCATATAAATGAAGAAATACAAATCAAATCCAATCAGCAGGCCGGCTGCCAGCATAATCAGCCAGATAACCGTAGACTGCTTAAAGTTTTCTTTAAAGGATTTAAAGAAAGATCGGATGGTATAACCGTCTTCATCACGAACCAGCTTTAATGTTACATAATAAAGTGCAGTCGTAGACGCCCCTATGGTCACAATCGGAATGGATGTTATCAACCATAATACATTTAAAATAATCAAATCACCCAGCTTTCCGATAAAACGCCAAACTGGATTGTCATAATTAAACAGTCCCTGCAGCATACTACTCATTCCTCATTTCTCAATATTAGTAATTTTGAATATCTGGTGTTCATTATAGCGAATCTTGCATAAAAAATCAACTTTCCCGTTAATTTCATAATTTTTTCATAAATTTTTCAGTACTTTTGTGTTATACTGCAATCAATGCGTATTTTGACGCGATTTCCAATACTGTGTGCAGAAGAGAGGATCCAATTATGTCTTTAAAAGAAACGCTGAAAAACGAGGCCAGGGAGGAACAGGCAAAACTGAAAAAAATGTCCTTTCGGGACAAGCTCTGGTACATATGGGAATATTATAAAATCCATATGCTGATTGGCTGTATTGTATTATTCTTTTTATACGCCCTCGGCACCATCTTTTATCAGAAAAGCTTTACTACCCAGCTTTTTTTCATTGTTATGAACGACCGTTCTGGTTCTGAAGCTGATTATGGAACGCTGGCAAATGGATTCAAGACGCGTATGGGCTATGGAAAAAAAGATAAAGTGGAGGTAGATTCCAGCCTATACATCAGTTTCGAAGAAAGTACCTCCCAGCTTGATTACGCATCCTTAGCAAAAATGACTGCTATTGTTGCCAGCAAAGACTTAGATGTTCTGATTTCCGATTCCCCAGCAGTGGAACATTATGCATCCAACGGCGCATTTTTAAACCTGGAAGAAGTCCTTCCTGCCGATCTGTGGGACATGGTAAAGGATGATGTTTATATGGCTAAGGACGAAAACGGAAATTCATTTCCTGCCGCCATCAGCCTGGATAATTCTTATTTCCATGAAAAAACCGGCACCCAGATGAAAGAGGCCTATTTTTCCCTGATTAACAACTCCACCCGTACAGATACGGCCTTTGAATTTCTCCGTTATTTATATGAGGAGTAAGCCGCCAGAATCCCAGACTTTCTGCTAATCGGAGAGACGGCAGATTATCCGGAGAAACCTGGAGGCAGACCTTGCACTCCAGTTCCCAGTCCGTATACGCCATTACCGCCTGGCACGCTTCTTTTGCCAGGCCTCTTCTTTGATAAGGAGAAAAAATCTGATACCCCATTTCCAGATATTCTTCCGGATTTTCTCCTGCGGATTTCAGCATCCTGCAGACGGAATCATCCGGATTCCACACACCGGCCGCACCCACAAGACGGCCGCTCTTTTTTTCTTCTAGCACCCACAAACCATATTCGAAAAATCCGTATTGACAGGAAACATAGGATTCCAGCGCCTCGCGGGTTTCAAATGCCTGGATGTTTTTTTCTTCTGCGATTCCTTCCGTCAGTTCGTTCTGAAAAGGAAGCAGCGCTTCAAAATCCCCAGCCGATGCTTCCCGAATCACAAGCCGCTTTGTCTCGCAAATCTTCCAGGGAAGTTTTTTTTCTCTCCGGACAAGCCGTTCTGCAATCGTATCCAGTTCTTTTTCCCCTGCATCTTCCCAGCTTCTAAGAAATGTAGTGATCCAGGGACAAGAAGACGCACACCTTTCCCCAACTCCAAGAACGGCTCTCCCAGCTGCTTTCGCAGCCAGAAGAGCCTCTGGTTCGTCAGATATACAGACCTTATAAAGCTGTCCGCTCATCTCTACGTTACAAGTCTTTGTCATGCTTAGCTGTGCTCCGGCTCCGGATAGGTTTCACCAAAGGTTTCAGCAGTCATGCTCTTAATCTTCTGCTCTTTCATCGGTCTGTCGCTGTAGTCGGTCCGTACTTCTGCAATCTTATTGACTACGTCCATTCCTTCAATAATCTGGCCAAATGCCGCATAAGCTCCATCTAAGTGAGGAGAAGTCTCATGCATGATAAAGAACTGGGATCCAGCAGAATCCGGATGCATCGCTCTTGCCATAGATAATACTCCTGGAGTGTGACGTAAATCATTCTGGAATCCGTTCTGGCTGAACTCGCCCTTAATTGTGTATCCAGGGCCGCCCATACCGGTTCCATCCGGGCATCCGCCCTGAATCATAAATCCTTTAATTACTCTGTGGAAAATCAGGCCATCATAAAATCCCTTTCCTACCAGGCTTAAAAAGTTATTCACCGTATTAGGAGCAACTTCCGGATACAGTTCTGCTTTCATAACATCGCCGTTTTCCATTGTAATTGTAATAATCGGGTTTTTCATTTCGTTTCTCCTTCCATCTGAGAGCGGCGCTGCCCTCTCTTTCTCAAAATTGATTTTATCAGATATGGAATGGCATTGCAAGAAGCGTTTTGTTCACAAACTGTTCAAAATTTCTTCAAAAACCTTTTACATACTGAACATGATTTCTTCACGATTTCTGAATATACTATAACCATAGAAAACAACATAAGTTGATTTCTAAAGAAATTGTTTACAAGATTTTTTTCATAATACTCGAGCTGATAAGAAATTATCAGCTCTCCTCCCTTTTTCTTATAAGATACAAAATGCTGCCAGCGTTTTTGCCGGCAGCATTTTTTTATCGCAGAATAATATACACCATATAACCGGCATAAAGAGCCAGCATTGCAATGCCCTCGCCGCGATTTACCTCTTTCTTGGTTCTGGCCATCAGCCATACCGCTGTACTGAATACGATTAACACAATCAAATCGTAAGCAGAATGAATGGTTACAGCAATCGGATGAATGGCAGAAGAAATTCCCAGAATCATCAAAATATTAAAAATATTGGATCCAATGACATTTCCCAAAGCCAGTCCGTTTTCACCCTTTCTGGATGCTACAATGGAAGTTACCAGTTCTGGAAGGGAAGTTCCCATTGCCACAATTGTAAGGCCAATCAGGTTCTGGCTTAATCCAAAGGAGCTGGCAATCTTGCTGGCACAGTCTACTACAATGTCTCCGCCAAATACAATGGCAGCGATTCCACCGACCACATACAAAAAAATCCTAAATGTTGAAAGCCGTTCCTGTTCCTCCTGGGCGTCTGTACGCTCTTTTAACGCTTTTCTTACCAGTTTTATAATGAAGTAAGCAAACAGCACCAGCAGAATCACGCCGTCCAGCCGGCCAATCTTCATATCAAATGCAAACATTGCCAGTAAAACGCCGGAAATCAAAATGGAAAAAATAAAATCCCCATTTAAAATCCCTTTGTCTACTGCCATAGGCAGAATCACGCCGCACATACCAGTTACAACCATCAAGTTAAAAATATTGGAACCAATCACGTTTCCTACTGCAATTTCATTGTTTCCTGTCAACGCGGCCGTCACACTGACTGCCAATTCCGGCGCGCTGGTTCCCATAGCCACAATCGTAAGACCAATCACAACACTGGGAATTCTCAGAATCTTTGCCACTGCAGAGCTACCCTCTACAAAGTAATCCGCTCCTTTTATCAGCAGAACAAAGCCGACTACCAACATGATCCATACTAAAATCATTTTTCCTACCTCTCTTTTCCTAAGTAAAATTATGGATGCAGCCTGAAATGAAAAAGCGAAGCTTTTACTGCACCACAAAAAATGCAATAAAAGTCTCGCTTCTTACTATGCGTACCGGATTCCTCTTACAAAATCTGTCAGGAATCGTGATGACGACAGCGCATCACATCTGTGTTTTCCCAAGTATCCGCACAAGCAGACTCCAGATGCAAGCTACTCCCTTTTACTATGGTAAGTATACGAATCTTCCTCCGGACTGTCAAGGGGCAATTCTGATTTTCTTTTCTTTGCCGGATACCGAATCTGGTCAGCCAGAAGAAGAAGTGCCGCTATGTTTGGAAGAGCCATCAGGCCATTCCAGATGTCCGATAATTCCCATACCAGATCCACTTTTGCAGTGCATCCCAAAAAGACGGCCGCAAGATAAAGACTGCTGTATCCCCAGCCGGAAATCCACGTTTTCCTATCCCTCAAAAGATACTCTGCTGCCTGTTTTCCCATATAATACCACGCAACAATCGTAGCAAAAGCGAACAGCATCATAGATACTGCTACCGTGTATTCTCCGGCGTCTCCCAAAAAAGCAGAAAAACTCCGGACTGCCAGAGATGCTCCGTCTTCTATGGGAAATCCTTTTCTGGCCGCCGCGCAGAGAATGACCAGAGCCGTTACGGTGCAGACTAAAATCGTGTCAAAAAACACCTCAAACATAGCCCACATCCCCTGCTCTTCCGGACTGGTATCTTCTGCTGTCCCATGCAGGATCGCCAGGCTTCCCAGTCCAGCTTCATTGGAAAATACTCCCCTGGCAATTCCATACCGAACCGCATACTTCATTCCCAGTCCTGCCGCTGCACCGGCCGCGCTGGTTCCTGCTGTAGAAGGCGAAAACGCACTGGTCAGAATTTCTAAAATCACCCCTGGAATCTGCCTGCGGCAAATAAACAGTACCATCAGCGAAGCAGTCAGATAAATTCCAGCCGACCACGGAATCAGCTGTTCTGCCGCAGACGCAATTCGTCCGGTTCCTCCCTGAATCACTATCCCGGCTGCAATTGTCAAAACCAAAGCGCACCAGATTCTTGGCATATGCCAGGTAAATTCTGCAGTCTCTGCCAGGGAATTGGCCTGTACCATACTTCCCATGCCAAGAGACGCCAGCACGCAAAGCAGCGCGTAGAGCCAGGCAAGACCAGGTCTTTTCGCCCCTTCTTCCAATGTAACCATGGGGCCGCATATCCATTTTCCATCGGCTTTTCGACGTCTATATCGGATTCCAAGCCAGGTTTCCCCATAAGCAGTCATCATGCCGATTAGAGCTGAAACCCACATCCAGAACACAGCTCCCGGACCGCCTGCCGCCAGAGCTGTCGCTACTCCTACAATATTCCCTGTCCCCACAGTCGCCGCCAGAGCCGTACAAGCAGTCTGAAACTGGGAAACTCCTGTCCGGCTTGGACGTCCGGTCTGCCCTCCCGGTTTTGATTTTTCTGGTTTCCTGGAGGCTGCCAGTTTCCCTGCAGTCTCTCCCATCCATGTGCCAAATCCCCGTATCTGAAACCCTCTGGAACGGATAGTCAGATAACCTCCGGTACCAAGAAAAATTACCAGAAGCCACGGGCCCCAGACTGCCCTGTGAAACAGATGAATCAAATCTGTCATTGCCGCTCCTCCTTTTTCTATTTCCTATTCTTTTCCAGCAGAATTTATACCAGAAACCACTATCACATCCCAGTCATTTTGTGATAGAATAGATACAAAGAAAGGAGTCTTGATTATGCCTGGTTTTACTACACATTACATTCTGGGCATGAAGGCTTATAATAATATGTCTTCTGGCCAGTTAAAATTTGTGATTGCCAAATATCGTTGGCTTTATCAGTTAGGGCTTCAGGGGCCGGATATGTTTTTCTATAATCTTCCCATTCTGCGCCACAGAGATTACCGGAATGTAGGCTCCTATATGCATGAGCACCATGTGAATCAATTTTTCCGCTGCTGCCTGGAAAATATTGCAAAAATTGAATCCAAGCAGCAGAGAGAGCGTGCTCTGGCTTATTTTTGCGGTTATCTTGGCCACTATATCGGCGATTATACCTGCCATCCTTTTGTTTACGGACGGATTGGCTATGATGTCAATAACCCTACTTCCCACCATCACGGTCTCCACGCACTTTTGGAAAATGACATTGATGCCCTTCTGCTCTACAAATACAAGCATAAACTGCCCTCCCAGTTTAATCAGGCGGCTACGATCTGCCTGAACGGATTTGAAACCCAGTTTATTTCCCGCTTTTTAGCACAATGCATTAATGAAACTTACTATCCGCTCACTTACAAAAATAATTTCCGTGTAACGCCTCGTATGGTTCAGCGCTCCATTCTGGCCATGCGTTTCGGCTGCCGTACTCTGGCAGATAAATCCGGCAAAAAACAGGCGGGTATTGAGTTTGTGGAATCCTTATTTTTGAAGCATCCCATCGCCTCTTCCAAGATTGTCACCGACAAGGTGTCCTCTCCCAGAAAGAGTCTGAACTCTGACCATGAGGTCTGGTGCAATCCGTGGAATCAGCAAATGGCGTCCACTGCCTCATTCCCAGATCTGTTTAACCAGGCTTTGACCAAATGCGGCGTCATTTACACCTTGATTGAAGAACTGATCAACAGCGGCAAATTTGCAAGTCCTGCAGTTTATGAATTTTTACTGGATGAATTAGGCAATTACTCCTATCACAGCGGATTGCCAGTTGATGATTAATCGCATCTAAAAAACGGCGGCTTTACTTAAGTAATATGATATGTACCCAGAATCCTGGACACATATTTATATGAACTAGGCTGAACACAT
>CAJMQQ010000030.1 GCA_905215625.1 uncultured bacterium | reverse complement strand
GGATTTCGCACATTAATTCGCCGCCGCCGCAGGAAATCAGGACGTCGCTGTCCGGACTTAAATAGCTTTCCGTCAGTTCTTTTCCGCATTTTTCAGGAGTATTGCTAATTCCGATTCCGGACGCTTCATAGCAATTTGGTCCCACCACAAGGCCATGTCCTTTTTTTCTAAACGTTTTCTGGCAATTTTCAAAAGCAGTCCGGTATGGTTCCGTTGCACAGCCAAAAGACGGCGCAGCAAAGCCAATGGTTCCATGTTCGGTTAAATGTTTTGGATAACGCATATTTTCTCTCCTTTATGCTTTGATGGCCCACCGCATCTTAGTTGACCTGGCCCTGCTGTTCATGGCACATTCTTCTGCAGACGGACGGATCACATCTTTTGCAATTTCTTTATAAAGTCCCTGTCTATAAAACTCTTTAAATGATTTTTTCACCAGCCGGTCTTCTCCAGAATGGAAAGTTAAAATCGCCACTCTTCCCCCTTCTTTTAACACGCCGGGAAGTTTTTCTAAGAACTGGTAAAGCACTTCAAATTCATTATTAATGTCAATTCTAAGCGCCTGGAAGGTTCTCTGGCAGGACTTTTTCACCGCCTCTTTTCTGTCTTTTTCCGGCAGGAAGGACAGCGCTTTTTCTATGGCTTCTTTCAATTTAACTGTAGTGTCCACCGGACGTCCCTTGCGGATTTCGGTGACAATGGTTCTGGAAATCTCTTCCGCATAAGGTTCATCTGAATTTTCAATCAGCATTCCGCAAAGCTCCTGCTGGCTGATGGTTTTTAACCGTTCTGCTGCTGAAATTCCTGCTTCCGGATTTAACCGCAGATCCAAAGGCCCGTCTGCCTTATAGGTAAATCCCCGTTCCGGATTGTCAATCTGCATGGAAGACACGCCTAAATCTGCCAGTACAAAATCAAACGGCCCATATTCTTGTGCCAACTGATCAATATTAGCAAAATTTAACAGCTTTACGGTAAGCATATCTTCGCCAAAGCCCTGGCGGGCTAGACGTTCTTTCGTCTTTGCCGATTCAATGGGGTCTACGTCCAGTCCATAAATGTGTCCCTGATGCTCCAGACACTTTAACATGGCCAGCGTATGGCCGCCATATCCTAAGGTCGCGTCCACCCCTTTTTGTCCGGGCTGAATCTGAAGAAACTCAATAATCTCTTTTACACAAATCGAAATGTGCATTCCTGCCGGAGTGCTTCCTTTCCGGATTACTTTTTCAATGGTATCTCCGTATTTTTCCGGCTGCAGTTCCTTATATTTTTCACTAAAATGTCTGGGATGGGTTCCGCTGTAGCGGACGCGGCGCTTGTGAGGCGTCCCGTTTTCCTGTTTCTTGTCCTGATTTTCCATGGTTTTCTCCTTGTTTTTTTTAAACTGCGCCTGATAAATTGGCGTCAATCCACATTTTTACATACTCTCCTGTTTCTTCACAGGTCATATCGTCTGTATTTAACACATCGACACAATCCATGTGGAAAAACCACTCTTTTTTCATGGGAAGCAGATATTTCAGATGATACTCAAAAAACTCCCTGGATCGGGTAAGATCCTGTTCTTTTCTCTGGCGCAGCACATCGTCGGACGCGTCCAAAAACAAAATCCGGTCCGGAAAACATCTCTTTACCGCTTCCAGTTCTTCTCTTAAAGGCCCTTCTACCTCCCAGTTTTCTCCAATGGTTTTGGGATAATGCAGGGTATAAAATTCAATTTCTTCTGCCCCGAAATCCATAATCGTACAAGGATAACGCCTTGCCTCTTCCCAGCGTCTTATTTCTTTTCCCAGCCAGAGTTTCTGAATCTCCAGATAATCCTCATATCTGGTTTTGACCAGCCCTCTACGACGTATTTCTTTCAATACGTCCCGGTTGTCCTCATAACTGATATGAACATAAGGGACGTGTGTTTCTATGTAGCGGACCGCTGCAGTCTTTCCAACTGCCATGCATCCCTGAAGCGATAGTATCATGTCTCATTTTCCTCACTTATGGTACGGCGCGCCGGAAATAATCCGGTAGCTGCGGTAAATCTGTTCCAGTAAAATAACCCGCATCAACTGGTGTGGAAACGTCATTTTGGAAAAGCTAAGCTGATAGTCTGCCCGTTTTAATACGGAATCGGACAGTCCCAGAGAGCCGCCGATTACAAATACCGTATGGCTGACACCGCTGATTCCCAGGGAATCGATCTTTTTTGCCAGTTCCTCTGAAGTCAGCATATTTCCCTTGATAGCCAGAGCAATGACATACATTCCATCTTTAATATGGGTTAAAATCCGCTGTCCTTCTTTTTCTTTTATCTGATCTTCTGCAGCGGCGCTGGCGCCATCCGGCGTTTTTTCATCTGTTACCTGGATAATTTCCAGTTTACAGTAACGTCCCAGACGTTTGGCATATTCTGCAATGGCCTGCTCCAGATACTTTTCCTTGATTTTTCCTACTGTAATCAGGGTAATTTTCATCCTTTGTCCTGACCTTTCCCAAACTCTAATATCATGTCATACCAGACTGCTCCCCCATGGACAGAAGCAGACACGCCAAGACTTTGGTAACCGAATTTCTCATAATAATGAATCAGTCTGTCCTTGCAGGTAAGGATTAATCCGGCGCGGCCTTTCTCTCTGGCGTCCTCAATCATCCGGTTCATCAGTGCTGCCGCAACTCCCTGGCGTCTTTTAGATTCGATTACATCCAGTCCGAAAATACTTTGATACCGGCCGTCTTTTTTATGCCATCCGGTATCTTCAAACATTTCGTCGCAAATCGTCTGCTGATCCACAGCCGCCCCATTGATAAAGCCAATAATCCTTCCCAAACCGTCTTCCGTTTTTTCCTCTGCCACAAAAAAGCATTCTGGAAAAGCCGTCATCCGCTCTTTTAAGGATTTCTCATCTGCCGCCTCAGCCGCTGGAAAACAGGCTGCCTCCACCGCTGCTATGTCCGTTACATCTTCTAATTTGCCTTGTCTTATCTGATAAGTCATTATTCTTCTCTTCTTTCTTATTATTTCTTTATTGTTCTTCCAGTTTGTAATTCTTCTATTTTCAAAAATGGCCTCATATAGTTTACACAAATCCATCTATGAGAAGGATTGATCTATGAAGCATTCTTTTCCTAAAAAGCACCTGACTGCCTTTGGGCTGGCCGCCCTGTTCTGCTTTTCCTTTTTTGCAGGTCAGGCAGCCGCCTATTTTACCTCTGACCGGCCTGCATCTTCCCAGATTCTCCAGAAAGCATCTGACGGGAACTGGGGATTAAGCTTTCAGACAAAGGGTCAGACCCCTATAGGCAATGCCACTTCCGATTATCTGAAACAGTATCGTGCCTGTTATGCAGCACCGCCGGATGAAAATGTCATCTATCTCACCTTTGATGCCGGATATGAAAACGGTAATACGGCTCCCATTCTGGATGCGTTAAAAAAGCACAATGCTCCGGCCGCCTTTTTTCTGGTAGGAAATTACCTGGAAACCAGTCCGGATTTAGTAAAACGGATGCTGGAAGAAGGCCACATTGTAGGAAACCATACGTACCATCACCCGGATATGTCAAAAATTTCCACAGTTGAAACCTTTCAGAAGGAACTAACTGATCTGGAAACTCTGTTCCGCCAGGTAACTGGCCAGGAAATGCCCAAATATTACCGGCCTCCCCAGGGAAAATACAGCGAAGCCAATCTTAAAATGGCAAAAGACCTGGGTTATACTACATTTTTCTGGAGTCTTGCTTATGTAGACTGGTATCAGGATAAACAGCCGTCTAAAGAAGAAGCCTTTGACAAACTGTTAAACCGGATTCACCCAGGCGCCGTAGTGCTGTTACACAGTACCTCCAGCACCAATGCGGCGGTTTTAGATGAACTTCTCACCCGGTGGGAAGAAATGGGCTACCGGTTTGAATCCATTGATAAACTGGCAGAAACCTTGTAATGTCGGCCTTTCACAAAAGCAAAGCGGCAAAGAAAATTGGAAACGCCGGTTTCTGGCTGTCCATTTTATTTGCCGCATTTTACGCTGCCAAGGTTTAAGCTTTATTTCGCCCGAAAATAATATCCCACGCCCCACTTGGTATGGACATACTTGGGGTCGCTTGGACTTGGCTCAATCTTTTCCCTCAATCTTCTGACATGAACGTCTACCGTGCGGACGTCTCCAGTATCCATTGCCCGGTTGCCCCATACAAGAGATAATAAGGATTCCCTGCTGTATACCTTGTTTGGATTGCAGACTAACAGCTCCAGAAGGTCAAACTCTTTTGCCGTTAAATTAATCTCTTTCTCACCAATGAATACTCTGCGGCCATCCATATCCAGTTTTAAATCTCCGGCAACCATAACATGGCTCTCCGGCCCCTGGTTTTTCTTTTTATTTTTTGCACTGCGGCGCATAATTGCCTTAATTCTGGCCTTTACCTCTAAAATATTAAACGGTTTGGTGATATAATCGTCTGCCCCATACTCCAGTCCCAGAATTTTGTCCATATCTCCGCCTTTGGCTGTCAGCATAATAATGGGCACCTCAGAAAATTCCCGGATTGCCTGACATACCTCGTAACCATCTGCCTTTGGCAGCATCACGTCCAGCAGAATGATGTCATATTCTTTCTGACGCGCTTTTTCAATGGCTTCTTCTCCATCATATGCGCAGTCCACCTCCATATCATCCTGTTCCAGACTGAAACGGATTCCCTTTACAATCAATTTTTCATCATCTACTACTAATACTCGCGCCATCTTCCACCTCTGATTTATGTAATCCCGTTTTTAAACGGTAATATCGTCTTTTATCTTTTCAAATACGGCATCTTTAATGCCAGGTACCTGTTTAATTTCTTCTATGGACTGAAACGGACCATTGGCATTCCGGTAATCCAGAATATCCTGAGCCCTGGATTCCCCAATCCCGCTGAGAGAAGTAAGTTCCCCGACCCCGGCTGTATTGAGATTCACCTTGCCTGAAGATTCCCCTGAAAGAATGGTCTGGGAAAGAATTTCTGCTTCCGACTCTGTAGGAATCTGGATTTTCATACCGTCTTCTACTGGTTGGGCCAGATTCAGCGCGTCCTCTGCCGCTTCTTCCAAAAAACCTCCGGCTGCTCCAATTGCATCTGAAATCCGGTCTCCAGCCGATACTTCATACACCCCAGGTTCTTTAACTGCTCCGCACACATGAACCAGCAGTCCTTTTGTCTCCAAAGGGTCTGTTTCCCCTTCCAGAATGGTTTTCTCCCTGGATTCCCCAGTCTGATCCTGGGTATTTAAAACCAGTTCTTCCCTCTGACTGCCGCAGCCGGCCATCAAAAGAAGGACGGGCAGCAATACCGCTGCCCTCCGGCATTTTTCTGTTAATTTTTTCAATGACATCCTCCTTTACCAGATGCCGTCTCAGCCTATCTTCTATTCTACCCAATGCCCCTTTTAAATACAAGCACTATTTTTCAAAAATTATAATCCCCAAAATCGCAACTGCCGCCCCCAGAAGTTTTCTCCACTCAAAACCTGTCTGTTCTGTGCCGAACAGTCCAAACACTTCAATCCCATAGGCCACAATAATCTGGGCAACCACAATCAGGAGCGCCGACTGGGCAGGCCCCAGGCTTCCTACGCTTTTAATAACCGTATAGGTAATCAGGGCGCCTAAAATCCCGCCGGTCAGCATATATTTTGGTTCTACCTGCCATAATCCTCCGATTTGCCCTCTTCCGGTAAACAGCCACATGGCCAAACAGGCCGCAAATGCCGTAAGCTGGACCCATCCGGCTGAAACCCAGATACTGGTCTGCTTGGTCACTTCTGTGTTAAACACTCCCTGAATACTCATCAAAGCGCCTGAAATCAGCGCAATTACAAATCCCATCATGTTTTTTCCGCCTCTCTGTAAAATGTTTCTTCTGATGCTTAGATTTCCCTAAAACCGGATTCTTATTCTCTTGTATTTTCTTGACATTCTGCCCTGATAACTGTTAGACTGTCAATAGCAGAAACGGAAGATTGGAGGGACTGAAATGTTTGACGCAGAGCAGATAAAACATTTAAACGATTTAGAATTACTGGTCTATGAATATGTTGTAAAACATCCCGACCAGGTAAAATATATGCGGATCCGAGAACTCGCCTCTGAAGTACACGTCTCCACTTCTACGATTCTCCGGTTCTGTAAAAAAATGGGCTGCAGCGGTTATGCTGAATTTAAGCTTCAGTTCCGGGAACATTTAAACAAAAAAGAACAAGTTCCGATACGGGATGATATTTCTGAAGTCATTGACTTCCTGAAAAAGACCTCTTCCGAAGAATTTGAAACCAAACTGGATATGCTGGCCAAAGTAATTTTTGAAGCAGATAACGTCTTTTTAGTCGGCAGCGGAATGTCCGGCATTGTGGCCAAATACGGAGCCCGGTATTTTTCCAGTATGGGAAAATTCTGTCTCTATATTGACGAACCTCACTACCCGACAGAAAGCCGTTTCGTAGACAATTCTTTTGTAATTGTGTTTTCTGTCTCCGGCGAATCCAGAGATACCATTAGCCACGTCACCCGTTTTAAAGAAAAAAATTGTCATATTTTAAGCATTACCAATACAGAAAACTGTACGATTGCCAAACTTTCTGATTATAATATTGCATATTATGTCAGTTATATGAAACTGAAAGACTATGACGTAACAACCCAGATACCTGCCATCAGTATTGTCGAACGTCTTGGAAAAAAGCTCTATCAAAACACTGTGTTACATATAAAAAACAAGTGATATACCGCGTCACTTGTTTTTTTCATTGCCAAAAACGCTGACAAAAGTCTGATTCTTCTCTATAATTCCTTTAGCATCAGAAAATGTTTAGAAATGTTTAGGGAGGAAAAAAACATGGCAAGAGATTATGCGGTTGTATCTAAAAATATCGCAGAACACATTGGCGGTGTAGAAAACATCGCAAGCGTTACCCATTGCATGACCCGTCTTCGTTTCGTACTGAAAGACGAGAGCAAGGCAGACGATGAGGCTGTAAAAGCCATTGACGGCGTAATGGGACTGGTAAAACAGGGAGGTCAGTATCAGGTTATTATTGGCAACCATGTCGAAGCCGCTTATCGTGAAATTTTAAAAATGGGCAATTTCGGTGAAGAAAGCCAGATTGCAAAAGGGGAAAAGAAAGAACCTTTGACTTTGAAAAAAATCGGCAACAATATCCTAGATGCCATCGTAGGCACAATGTCTCCTCTGATTCCGGCTATTATCGGCGGCTCTATGGTAAAGCTGTTGGTAATGCTCCTTGGAATGGCAGGCATCTTATCCGCTGATTCTGAAACTTATAAGATTCTCAATTTTATTGGTGATGGCGCCTTTTATTTCCTGCCTATTATGGTAGCGGCATCTGCATCCAAGAAATTTAAAACGGATATGTTTTTGGCTATTGCCATTGGCGGCGTACTCATTCATCCAGATTTCAGAAATATGATGGAAGCTGTAACCGTAGGTGAAACTGCAGCCCACTTTTTCGGCATTCCCATTGCTTCTGTAAAGTATACCTACACGGTTATTCCTTCTCTGTGTATGACCTGGATTTTATCCTATATTGAACGCGGAATTGACAAGATTACTCCAGCAGTAACCAAAAACTTCTTAAAACCAATGCTGATCCTGTTAGTTGCAGCTCCAATCGCAATCCTGATTATCGGCCCTGCCGGCGTTTATATCGGAGAAGCAATTTCCGCATTTGTATTTTATGTACAGTCAAAGCTTGGTTTCCTGGCAGTTGGAATTATGGGCGCAATCTGGCCTCTTCTGGTTATTACCGGTATGCACCGCGTATTTACACCTACTATTTTACAGACCATTTCCGAGACAGGAATGGAAGGCACTGTAATGCCTTCTGAGATTGGCGCCAACTTATCTTTAGGCGGTGTCTCTCTTGCAGTCGCTTTTAAGACTAAAAACAGTGAACTTCGTCAGACCGCTCTTGCAGCTGCTTCCTCTGCACTGATTGCAGGAACTACTGAACCAGCTCTGTATGGTGTCGCTGTTCGTTTAAAACGCCCTCTTCTGGCATCCCTCATTACTGGTTTTGTATGCGGATGTCTGGCAGGAATCGGCGGCTTGGCCAGCCGTTCCATGGTATCTCCAAGCGTTCTGACCGGCGTTCAGTTTATTGATCCGGCAAATCCAGGACGCAGCATTGCATGGATTTTGGGCATTACCATTTTATCCATTGTGCTTTCATTTGTTTTAACGCTGGTAATTGGATTTGAAGACATTCCAGAAGAGGAGAACTAACATTGAATAACTTTAAAATGCCAGATGGTTTCTTATGGGGAGGCGCTATTTCCGCTAATCAGGCAGAAGGCGCTTACCTGGAGGGCGGCCGTGGAATCAGCAACATCGATCTGATTCCCCACGGCTCACACCGTATGGACGTAAAGCTCGGAAAAGTTCCCCACCCGGAACTGTCCAGTGACTTGTACTATCCCAGCCACGAAGCCATTGATTTTTATCACCACTATAAAGACGACCTGGCACTTATGGGCGAACTTGGCCTGAAAGTATTCCGGACTTCGATTTCCTGGTCACGACTTTATCCCCAGGGAGACGAAGAACATCCCAATCCGGAAGGAATTGCATTTTATAAAAGTATGTTTGAAGAGTGCCGCAAAAATGGTATGGAACCTCTGGTTACCCTGTGCCATTTTGACGTTCCTGCAGGTCTGATTACCAAATACGGCTCCTGGAGAAGCCGGAATGTGATAGACTGTTTTCTCCGATATGCCAAAACCTGTTTTCAGGAATTTTCCGGTCTTGTAAAATACTGGCTTACGTTTAACGAAATCAACATCGTCCTTCACAGTCCTTTTTCCGGCGCAGGAATTGCCTTTGAAGAAAATGAAAACCGGAACCAGGTCATTTACCAGGCTGCCCATCATATGCTGGTAGCAAGCGCTCTGGCAACAAAGGCCGCCCATGAGCAGGATCCGGAAAATAAGGTGGGCTGTATGCTGGCTGGAGGAAGCTTTTATCCCTATTCCTGCAATCCCCAAGATGTATGGGAATCTGTAAAAAAAGAACAGGAAAATCTGTTTTTCATTGATGTACAGGTTCGCGGCCACTATCCCAGCTATGCAAAAAAGCTGTTTGAAGAGAAACATATTCATCTCAACATAGAAGACGGAGATCTGGAAAGCCTGAAACACACCGTAGACTTTATCTCCTTCAGTTATTATGCCAGCCGCTGCGTAGCTGCTGACATGGAGGGAAAGACTGCTAATGAAGGAAATGTAGTCCGCTCTGTAAAAAATCCATGGCTGAAAGCCAGTCAATGGGGCTGGGCTATCGATCCCCTGGGACTTCGTATTACCATGAACCAGCTATATGACCGCTATCAGAAACCTCTTTTCATTGTAGAAAACGGTCTTGGTGCAAAAGATGCCATCGATGCTGACGGAACTATCCAGGATGATTACCGGATTGATTATTTAAGACAGCACATTGAAGCCATGAAACTGGCCATAGAAGACGGAGTCGATTTAATGGGTTATATTGTATGGAGCTGTATTGACCTGGTTTCTGCTTCTACTGGTGAAATGAGCAAACGATACGGCTTTGTATATGTTGACAAAGATGACAACGGCAATGGAAGCTTAAAACGCAGAAAGAAAGCTTCTTTTGACTGGTATCGTTGTGTCATTCAGAGTAATGGGGAAATTTTATAAGGCTGTAAAAGAATTGAAGGGGGGTCTGTCAGACCCCCCTTATTATTTCAATATTGACTTTTCCGATAATTGGCGGTATACTCCCTGGGAATCAAATAATACAGACACGCTAGGGGAGCTTATGGCTGAGATTGGGACTGATTGACAGTTATCCTGACCCTCATTACTTGAACCGGTTAATGCCGGCGTAAGGAAGCATCAAATACTTTTCTGTTTCATTTTTATGGTATTTGACCAAGCCGCCCCTCCTGTCGAACAAGGAGGTTTTTTTATGTCTAATTTTCTGGTAACTGCAGAAGGCGGTCTGACAGCCGCTGGTTATGGCATTTCCATTGCCGCTGCGATTCTGCTCTTTTTATTAGGAGGTCTGGTAAGAGGCCACAGCAAAAAAGGACAAAGTATGTCCACCAAACAGCTGGTATTCTGCGCCATGGCTATGGCTCTCTCGTTCCTTACATCCTACATAAAACTCTTTTCCGCGCCCTGGGGTGGATCCATTACTCTGTGCAGTATGCTGTTTATCTGTTTGATCGGCTACTGGTACGGAGTTCGGGTAGGAATTTTAACCGGCCTGGCTTACGGAATCCTTCAGTTTTTGCAGGAACCGTTTGTCCTTTCCTTCTTTCAGGTATGCTGCGATTATGTGCTGGCATTTGCTGCTCTGGGTCTGGCCGGACTGTTCTGCAAATCCAAAAACGGACTGTTAAAGGGCTATATCGTCGGCATCCTTGCCCGCGGCGCCTTCCATTCTTTAGGCGGTTATCTGTACTGGATGGAATATATGCCGGAAAATTTTCCGCAGGCTTTGCGCCCTATCTACCCAATCGTTTATAACTACTCCTACATCCTGGCAGAAGGCATTATTACGATTATTATCCTCTCCCTTCCGCCAGTAAAAAAAGCATTGGCCCAGGTCCGCAATAAGGCAGCCGAGGCTTAAAGCATTTCCGTCTGTCCCGTTCTTCTGCGCTGTTTTGCAGCCCTTACCAGGTGCTTTGCCAGCACAGAAGTTGTGACAGCTCCTACGCCTCCTGGTACTGGAGTGGCCATGGATGCCACTCCTTCCAGAGAAGCAAAATCCACATCTCCGCAAAGATTTCCATCGTTATCTACATGAATTCCCACATCAATCACAACTGCATCTTTTCCAACATAAGAAGCATCCACCATCTTTGCTTTTCCGGCAGCCGCCACTAAAATTTCTGCATCCCGGCAGGTTTTTTCCAGGTCTTTTGTACGGGTATGGCAGATGGTTACGGTTGCGTGTTCCCTTAATAACAGCATAGATAACGGACGCCCCACTACCATACTGCGGCCCACTACTACAGCCCGTCTGCCTGAGATTTCAATATCATTGGCCTTTAAAACTTCTACAACTGCCTCTGCCGTGCAAGGCGCAAACCCCGTTTCATCTCCGGAAAACACCTTTGCAATATTAGCCGGACAGATTCCGTCCAGATCCTTTTGCGGATCAAGTAATTCTGTAATTCTCTTTTCATCCAGCTGTTTTGGAAGAGGCCGAAGCAGTAAAATTCCATCTACCTGGCTGTCCTTATTAATTTCCAAAAATGCCTGTTCAAATTCCCCGTTGGAAATTTCCTGTGGAAACGCATATACCTGGGCCAAAAGCCCCAGTTTTTCCATACGTTTTAACGCACCTCTTTCATAGGATAAGTCGTCTGGCCGCTCTCCCACCCGCACAATGGCAAGCTTTGGTACGTTCTGGTTTTTCTTCTTCATTTCTTGTAATTCTGTTTCTAGATCCTGCTGAATTTTTGCGGATACTGCCGCTCCTTTTAATGCAATCATTCCCGTAGTCCCTTTCTTACTGTCTCATAGATCTGGTCTGCCTTTTCCAGTCCGTCTGCAAGCATTGTATCGGCTTCTTTATTAAGCGCTTCTGCTGTCTTGCGATCCTTCATCGATTTAGTATTGATATACACATTCATCACTGCGCCAGCCAGAGCCGCCCGGATAAACTGTACGCCTGCCCCTACGTCGCTGACGGCCATACGGCTTCCCTTTTCCCCTAAAAATTCTAAAATATCCAGCATTCTTAACGCTTCTTTCATCATTTCCATCGGTACGCCGGTGGCTGCCAGCAAATGCTTTTCCATTACCTGTTCTTTATAAGCCTTCTCTTCTTCTGTTCCTGACGGCAGACGGTAACAGGCTGCCAGAGGTTCAAATACCCTTGCGTCCTCCTCTGCCAGCCTCAAAAAGCGATCCTTTATCTGTTCCATCTCTTCCAGAAGTTCCTTTATCTCTGGCTCCACATCCATATATTTTTTCTTCCCTACGGTCAGATTTGCCACCATCTGTCCCAGAGCGGTTCCAAAAGCCCCTGCCAGGGCAGATGCTCCGCCTCCTCCCGGCGTTGGCGCTTTGGAAGATAATTTTTCTGTAAATTCTTCTATTGTCTGTCTTCTGATTTCCATGCTGTATCCCTTCCAAAATTTATTTGTCTTATTATAACGTATGAACGGCAAGATAACAATGAGGAAATGAAAAAAGCCGCTCTTCGCAATTTTCATCACAAAGCTGCAGCTTTTTCTGTCACGTACTGTTTCTAACTATAATCTCCGGCTGTATCGCCAAGGATGCGCTGGCTCCTCTGTTCTCCAGCAGATCCTGAAGCGTCCTGGCGCAAAGAGTTCCCATTATCTCTGTCTTAATATCTACCGTGGTAAGCTCCGGATCGCAGACAACGGTATCTGGAGAATTGTCGTATCCGACAATCGCTACATCTTCTGGAACCTTGATTCCCCTGCGTTTTAATTCTTTCATCGCCCCGATTGCTGCGGTGTCTTCTCCTACAATCAGAGCGGTAAACGGCCGTCCCAGCTCCAGCAGTTTTTCCACTGCCAAAGTTCCGCCTTCCATGCCGTACCGGCAGGGGATAATCCTGGATTCTCCGTCTTCAATATCGTGGAGCTTCATCGACTCTAAAAAGCCTTTTCTCTTTTCCTGTCCGCTGTCTGTCTCCAGGTCGCAGAGACAGAAAATTTCTCTGTGTCCCTTTTCATAAAGAAAATCAGCAGCATTCCGGAATCCCTTTAAATCATCAATCAAAATAGAGTGGAAATTTGGCAGATCCAGATGTCCGTTGGCCATTACAACTGGTATCCGGCTTACCTTTCCTATAATCTCTGTTCTATTTTTCAACTGATTAAAGGTGGAACCAATCAGAACCACTCCATCAACCTGTTTTTCCATCAATAAATTGATATAACGGGCGCATTCCTCCATCTTTCCCCCAGTGTTGCATACCATTACATTATAACCCTTTTGGATAAATTCCCGTTCAATAATATACACCTGTTTTGCGTGCTGGGGAACTCTCAAATCCACGGTCAGAATGGCGATGGTTTTCATAGTCTTAGAGACCATGCCTCTGGCAATCGCGCTGGGTTTATAATCGTATTTTTTTAGTACCTCTTCAATCCGTCGTTTCATTTCCGGATTTACATTTCCTTTTTTGTTCATCACTCTGGAAACCGTGGAAATAGAAACTCCGGCTTCAGCGGCAATGTCGTAAATATTCATCCCATGCCTCCATTATTATCACTACCCTGGTTTCTATTGTAAAACAAATAAAAGGAATTGTCACTAGATAAAGCGGAAAAATTTACAAAAATTTACATTTATTTTCCAATTATTGTTAATAATCTGGAAATCATTTCATCGATGTCTTCTTTCTCTACAATCAGCGGCGGAATCAGCCGGATGGTATTATTCGCCGCGCTGATTAACACCAGATTTTTTTCCAGAAGCGCCCTTTTGACCACCTCTCCTGCCGGCAGGTCTGACGCCAGTTCCAGGCCCTGAATCAGGCCCATTCCTCTGTGATCGGCAATCAGAGGATTCTCCATTTTCATCTCTTCCAGCCGCTCCCACAGGTATTGTCCCATTTCCTGGACATGGGACATCAGATTTCTCTTTTTAAAACTGTCAAGTACCGCCGAAGCTGCCGCGCAGACGAGGGGATTTCCTCCATATGTGCTGCCATGATCGCCAGGAACCATAGCCGACGCTGCCTTTCCGCAGGCCAGAAATGCTCCAATAGGAACCCCATTTCCCAAAGCCTTTGCCACTGCCATTACATCCGGCTTTACTCCATAATGCTGCCATGCAAACATCTGTCCGCTTCGTCCCATTCCGCACTGAACTTCATCTAAAATCAACAGCATATCCCGTTCATCACACAGCTTCCGGATCCCTTCCAGAGACTCTTTTTGGGCCGGATAGATGCCGCCTTCTCCCTGAATGGTCTCCAGAATCACAGCACAGGTATTGTCTGTCAGAAGTCTTTTTACGCTCTCCAGATTGTTGTATTCTGCGAATCGGATTCCTGGAATCAGAGGCTGGAACGGCTCCTGATACGGGGCATTTCCAGTAACTGACAAGGCTCCCATGCTGCGTCCATGGAAGGAATGTCCCATGGCAATAATCTCCGCATCATTAGAAGTTTTTCCGTCTTTCTGCTTCTTATTATACGCGTAGCGGCGGGCAATTTTTAACGCTCCCTCAATGGCTTCTGTTCCGCTGTTAGTAAAAAATACCTTATCCATTCCGGAAACTTCTAGCAGCTTTTCTCCTGCTTCTATCGCCGGTTTATTATAAAATAAATTGGACGTATGGGTTAATTGATCAACTTGTTTTTTCAATGCATTGTTAAATTCTTCATCACCATAGCCCAGGGCCATTACTGCAATTCCAGCGCCAAAATCCAGGTATTCTTTGCCGTCTGTATCGTACAGATGCATCCCTTTTCCATGATCAAATACCACTGGAAACCGGTTGTACGTCTTATAAAAAACCTGTTCGCCTCTGCTGATTATCTGCTCTTTCTTTGTCATAGCTGCCTCTCTTCCCTGCCGTTTACGATAGCAGTCCCAATTCCGTTATTCGTAAAGATTTCCAACAGCAGACAATGAGGAATCCTGCCGTCTAAGATATGTACCCTGTTTACTCCATTTTCAATGGCGTCAACGCAGTTTTGCAGCTTGGGAAGCATACCGCCTCCCAGCATTCCGCTGGCTACAAACTCTTTTGCCTCTGCTGCCGTCATCTCGGAAATCAGGGAATTTTTATCCTCGTAGTCTTTATAAACTCCTTCGACATCTGTTAAAAACGCCAGTTTTTCTGCATTGACCGCCCTTGCAATGGCACAGGCCGCATCGTCTGCGTTAATATTATAGCTGACATAATTGTTGTCATATCCAATGGGGCAGATAATCGGAAGGAAATCTTTTTCCAGCAAATCGTAAATAATCTGGGGATTGACCTCGGTAACATTTCCTACAAATCCAATGTCCTGACCGTCTGCAAGCTTCTTTTCGCATTTCAGCAGACAGCCGTCTTTTCCGCTGATTCCAACTGCCTGGCATCCCAGCTCATTGACCATCTGAACCAGGCTTTTATTCACTTTGTTTAATACCATTTCCGCTATTTCCATAGTCGGTTCATCGGTAAATCTAAGACCATTTACAAATCTGGGTTCCATCCCCACTTTGCTGACCCAGCGGCTGATTTCCTTGCCGCCTCCATGAATGATAATCGGCTTAAATCCTACTAATTTTAACAGAACTACATCCTGAATCACATGGTGTTTCAGTTCTTCATCTACCATAGCGCTTCCGCCGTATTTTACTACAATAATCTTGCGGTTAAACCGCTGTATATAGGGCAAAGCTTCTATTAACGTCTCTGCTTTCTGCATGATTGTTTCATCGAGTTTCATCTGCTTTTTCTCCCCTTCCTGTCATGTTATGAACGGTAATCTGCATTAATTTTTACGTAATCAAAGGTTAAATCACAGCCCCATGCAGTAGCAGAAGCGTCGCCCATTTTTATATCTGCAATAGCGGTTACTTCTGGCTGGGACAATATTTCTGTCGCCTGTTCTTCACTATAAGGAAGGGCTACCCCGTTTTCAATAATCTTTAATGTTCCGGCAGAACTTTCAAAATATAAGTCTACCTGCTCCGGATCAAACTGCGCTCCCGAATATCCCATGGCGCATAAAATCCGGCCCCAGTTGGCGTCGTGCCCGAAAATTGCTGCCTTGGTAAGGGATGAGGTAATAATGGATTTGGACAGGGTAACCGCCTGTTCCTTGCTTTCTGCCCCCACTACTTTTACCTCAAATAATGCAGTACAACCTTCCCCGTCTCCTGCCATCTTCTTAGCCAAGGTTTCGTTCACGTAATTCAGCGCCTTGCAGAATTCCTGATAATCTTGATTTTTTTCAGTAATAACTGGATTTCCTGCCTGCCCGTTTGCTAAAAGCAGCACCGTATCATTGGTAGAGGTATCGCCGTCTACGGAAATCATATTGTAGGTATCTTTAATGTCCTCACGAAGGGCTTCCTGCAGCAGTTCTTTGGAAATTGCCGCATCTGTGGAAACAAAGCTTAACATGGTGCACATATTGGGATGAATCATACCGGATCCCTTGCACATCCCGCCGATGGTAACCGTTTTTCCTCCTAACACAATCTCCACAGCCACCTCTTTTTTCTTCGTATCCGTCGTCATAATCGCCTTTGCCGCATTGGTTCCAGCCTCTTTTGTACTGGATAAAACCGGAGCCATTTTTTCAATTCCTGCTGTAATCTTATCCATGGGAAGCTGCATTCCAATGACGCCGGTAGAAGCGACTAAAACGCTGTCTTCTGGTATGTGAAGCGCCTTGGCAGCAGACTCGGCAGTCTCCTTACAGTATTCCATTCCCTCTGCTCCGGTACAAGCATTGGCAATTCCTGCATTTACTACGACCGCGCGGGCGCTGGCTCCGCTTGTTACCTGATTTTTATCCCACTTGACAGGGGCTGCTTTTACCAGATTGGTAGTAAAAGTTCCCGCTGACACACAGGGACTTTCGCTGTAAATCAGCGCCATATCCTGACGGTTCTGATACTTGATTCCTGCTGCTGCTGAAGCTGCATAAAAGCCTTTTGCTGCCGTTATTCCGCCTTCTATTATCTTCATAATCCCGTCTCCTTTTATCCGATAAATTTCGTAATATTTTCTTCGTTTAAAATAAAATCATAGAAATTAACGTCTTCCCGTTCATTCCAGCCCACTCCCTGCCAGAATGCGTTTCCAATCTGGTTGGATTTAAAAGCAATCAGGCTTACCTTGTTGATTCCCTCTTCTCTTAACGCGTACATACACCACCTTGCCATTTCATGTCCAATCCCGTGTTTCCGGTAGCTTTTTTCCACGCATACATGATAAAAATAACCGGTTCTTCCGTCGTGTCCGCAGAGAATATTGCCGATAATTCGTCCATTCTGGACAGCGACAACACTGGTAGAAGGATTTCGTTTCAAAAAACGTTCTACCCCTTCTTCTGAATCATCTATGGATCGGATTCCAAACCCTTTAATGGTCTGCCACAGCTTAAAAACCTGGTCATAATCTTCTATTTCCATAGGGCGGTAAAGAATCTGCATAGTACCTGACATACGCTTTTTAATCCTTTCTTACTCGTTTTCTAAAACTTCCCTTTCCATTAAGGGAACATGGGAATCTGCTTTAATCCCGTATTTTCCGGAAGGCCAAACATCAGATTCATGTTCTGGACAGCTTGTCCTGCAGCGCCTTTCACCACGTTGTCGATAGCTCCCATCATCACAATCCGGTTGGTCCGCGGGTCGATTTTAAAGTTTACATCTGCAAAATTGCTGCCTTCTACAAAGCGGGTCTGGGGAACCATATCCTTTTCCAGAACGCGTACAAAATACTCATTAGCATAGTATTTATCATATACTGCTTTTACCTCTTCATAAGATACCTTTTCTGTTAAAGAAGCATAAGCTGTCACTAAAATTCCCCTGTTCATAGGAACTAAATGAGGGGTAAAACTAATGGTAACCGGCTGTCCGGATGCATAGGAAAGCTGCTCTTCAATCTCCGGCGTATGCCTGTGGGTAGCAACACCGTAAGCTTTGATATTTTCATTTACCTCACAGTACAAGCTGTCTACTTTTGCCCCTCTTCCTGCTCCTGAAGTACCGGATTTTGCATCAATAATAATGGTAGACATATCAATCAGTCCCTCTTTTGCCAGTGGATATATGGATAAGAAGGAGCAGGTTGGATAACATCCTGGATTTGCAATCAGTCTGGCTGCTTTCACTGCTTCCCTGTTGATTTCCGGAAGGCCATAGACAGCTTCCCCTATAAACTGGGGACTGGCATGAGGGATTTTGTACCACTCTTCATATACCGAAACATCTTTAATCCGGAAGTCCGCGCTTAAATCAATGATTTTGACCTTAGACAGAATCTCTTCATTTATTAAGGAAGCACACAGTCCCTGAGGCGTTGCCATAAAAATCACATCCACCAGATCTGCCAGTTCTTCTATGTCGTCTGCCTTGCATACGTCTTCTGTAATCTGAAACATATTTTGATAAATAGATGCATATTTTTTATCAATATAACTTTTAGAACCATACCATTTAATCTCTACATCTTCTCTCTGGAGCAGCAGTCTTGCTAATTCTCCTCCTGCATAACCAGTAGAACCAATAATTCCAGCTTTTATCATAAATACTGCCTCCCATCTTATCAGTTTTTCCATTGCGTTTTGGGTTTTCATAATTATACACTCACATTGAATATTATGCAAGCGGTTTTTTTCACAAATATTTGTGACGGATTTCTTTATTTTTTTCTAATTTTATACTTGCATTTTTTTGCATAGTGTTGTATATTTATAAACATCACTTACGCGAAAACAGATTCAGGAGGATTTTCATTATGAAAGAAAAAGTAGTGTTAGCATATTCCGGCGGCTTAGATACCACCGCCATTATCCCATGGCTGAAAGAAACCTTTGATTACGAAGTTATCTGCTGCTGTATCGACTGCGGGCAGGGCGAAGAACTGGACGGCTTGGACGAGCGTGCAAAGATGTCCGGCGCTTCCAAGCTTTATATTGAAAATATTATTGATGACTTCTGTGATAATTACATTATGCCATGTGTAGAAGCCGGCGCTGTTTATGAAAACAAATATCTGCTTGGTACTTCTATGGCACGTCCTGCCATTGCAAAGAAATTAGTAGAAATTGCCCGGAAAGAAGGCGCGGTTGCCATCTGTCATGGCGCTACCGGAAAGGGAAATGACCAGATCCGTTTTGAACTTGGCATCAAGGCTCTGGCCCCAGATATTAAGATTATTGCTCCTTGGCGTATGACCGATGTATGGACCATGCAGTCACGTGAAGACGAAATTGAATACTGCAAGGCCCATGGCATTGACCTTCCATTCTCTGCTGATTCCAGCTACAGCCGTGACCGCAACTTATGGCATATCAGCCATGAAGGACTGGAATTAGAGGATCCGGCAAATGAGCCAAACTACAAGCATCTGCTAGTTCTTGGCGTAACTCCGGAAGATGCGCCGGATCAGCCGGAATACGTAACCATGACCTTTGAAAAAGGCATTCCTACCAGTGTAAACGGAGAAAAGATGAAAGTTTCCCAGGTCATTTCCAAATTAAATGAATTAGGTGGAAAGCATGGAATCGGTATCGTGGACATTGTAGAAAACCGTGTCGTAGGAATGAAGTCCCGCGGCGTTTATGAAACTCCAGGCGGCACCATCTTAATGGAGGCTCATCAGCAGTTAGAGGAGCTGATCTTAGACAGAGCTACGATGGAAGTAAAAAAAGATATGGCAAATAAATTTGCACAAATTGTCTATGAAGGCAAGTGGTACACCCCTCTGCGCGAGGCAGTTCAGGCATTTATTGAGTCCACCCAGCAGTATGTAACCGGTGAAGTGAAATTCAAACTGTACAAAGGCAATATTATCAAAGCCGGAACCACTTCCCCCTACTCTTTATACAGTGAGTCCCTGGCTTCCTTTACCACTGGCGATTTATACGATCACCATGATGCGGACGGATTTATTACTTTATTCGGTCTGCCATTAAAGGTCCGCGCCATGAAATTAGCAGAAGTAAAAAATAGTCAGAAAACAGAATAACTTTCTTACAATACTATGAATTTTATTGAACTCCCCCTGCTGGTTCTGATATAATAAGAAAAAATTTGTTCAGGCAGTAGTCCTGGACACCTACAATAAATAAAGGGGGACACTCTATGGAATCTATGAACTTAAACGGACAGCCTTATTCTGCCAGTATGAATCAGACGGAATCTCTCGGACGCTACACAGCCAAGACGTTTGCCTGGATGTTTGCCGGCTTGATGCTTACCTTTCTGATTGCCTTGTTTGGCTATTCTACAGGCGCGGTTATCTATGTATTTGCGGTTCCGTACCTATACCTGATATTGGGGATTGCAGAGCTTTTTGTCGTAATCTTCTTATCTGCCCGTATCCAGAAGCTTTCAGTAGGTGGGGCAAGAGCTTTGTTTTTCACGTATGCAGCATTAAACGGCGTCGTATTTTCCGCCTATTTCTTAATCTATGTCACTGCAGACCTGATTCTGGCTTTTGGTGCAACCTCCCTGTTCTTCGGCGTTATGGCGCTTATCGGCTACTTTACCAATGCTGACTTAAGCCGTCTGCGCAACTTCCTGATGGGCGGGCTGATTTTCCTTCTGGTTTTCTGGATTTTTGCCATATTTATTGATTTAAGCCAGTTTTCCACCATTGCCTGCACGGTAGGTATTTTCATCTTCCTGGTATTTACTGCTTACGATACCCAGAAGATTCGCGCTTACCACACCTATTATTCCCAAAGTCCTGATATGCTGGCAAAGGCATCCATCTTCAGCGCTTTGGAACTTTACCTGGATTTCATCAACCTGTTCTTATATCTCATAAGACTTCTTGGAAGAAACCGGAATTAAATTTACAAATACTTCTCTAATTCGTCTACGTTTCTCGGCATGGAAAGGGATGAATCCAGGATGTTTTTCTGGCATAGACGATTAAAAAGACGCATGACTGCTGGCTGAACCAAATGGGTTTCAGCCAGCAGTTTTTGATCTGCAAATACTGCGTCAGGAGGCCCCTGACGCAGCACTCTTCCTTCATGGAACACGGCTGCTTCGTCTGCCCAGGCAAAGGCATAGTCCACATCATGGGTTGCCATAATTACCGTAATTCCTTTTTCGCTCATCTGGTCTACGGCGTGGTTTACCAGCTCTGTATGCCTAGGATCCAGCGCGGAAGCCGGTTCATCCATAATCACGATTTCCGGTTCCATAACCAGCACATCCGCAATGGAAACCAGCTTCTTCTGGCCTCCGGACAGGGCATGAACCGGATTTTCCCGGAAAGCGCTGATATTCATCTCTTCCATAATCCGTTCCGTCGCCTCTTTTGCCTGTTCTTTTGACGCTCCTAAGTTTAAAATTCCAAAAGAAATCTCCTGATACACGCTGGCGGAAAACAGCTGATTGTCTGGATCCTGAAAAACGATTCCGACCTTTCTGCGCAGATCTAACAGTCCTTTTCTGGAATAATCCACTGGCTTTCCCTTGTAATACAGTCTTCCCATACTGGGTTTATGAATCCCGTTGCAGCACAGAAAAAACGTGGATTTTCCAGAACCGTTAGCGCCTAACACTGCTACTTTGCTTCCTCTTCTGATCTGGATGGAACATTCCTTTAAAGCCGGAGTCCTGCTTCCGTCATAGGTAAAACAAAGGTTCTCTGCCTCTAATATAATCTCACTCATCTTCTTTTCCCCACTATCCTATTTCTATCCATAACAGTAGGATGACTGCCAGTTCAAAGACGGCAATTCCCATGATTTCTTTTATCTTTGGAGGATATTCTTCCTCTAAAACCTGGATTTTGCCGTCATAACAGCGAGCCTCCATGGCATCATACAAAGTTTCCGAACGCTTTATAGAACGGACAAATAGATGCGATACTAACGTCCCAAATGACTGGAGACTTGTTTTATAATCCCGGTATCCCAGCCTGGAATGCTGGGCCGTAAAAATTGCATGAGCACTGTCCAGCAGCACGAAAATGAACCGGTAAATCAAAAGCATTAATTCCATCAACACCTGGGGGCATTTGATTTTCCGAAGCAGGATCAGAAGATCCGGCATGGTGGTATTGCAGGCCAGAAAGTACATACAAGAGACGGCTCCCATGGCTGTGCAAAACACCTGAATCCCATAGCTGACGGTCTCTTTTCCGGCTGTCACATACCATCTTCCAATGGGGACCGCAAAGAGTTCCAGAGGCGTTTCCCGAATAGATATTCCTAAAACCAGCGTGTTCATTATTAAAAATACCAGCGGAACTGCCAGAAGTTTCCGATAATCAGAAAAGGGGATTTTGCCCTTTCCAACTGTCAAAATCCCCATAACCATAAATGCCGCAAAGGATGCCAGAACGGATCTTCTGGTCACGCAAAGCACCAGAGTGATCATCGAAAAAGCAAATTTTTCTCCTGCATTTACATACCTCAATTCAGAGTTGTAACTCAGCCGGTCTATGGTAATCATCTAAATATCATCCTCATCCTTCATCCATTTTTTCCGTTCTACAAAGCGTCCCATGAAAAATGCTATTATTCCTACTCCGATTCCAGTCTGTACGCAGAAAAGCATACTTTCTACTTCACCTGGAAGCTCCCCGCCCAGAATTGTTTCTAAAACTGGAGCTGCCCATGGCTCATAGTCCGGATCGGTTGTTTCAATTAAGGTATTTCCTTTATCGTCGGCCCCGCCAAACTCAGCATCTTTCAATAAAAATAAAGGGGCAAATGCGATGACTGCTGCGGTAATCAGCAGTACAATTACCAATTTCTTACTGCTTTTTTTCGTACCTCTTTTTGTACCTTCCATTGCTATCTGGCCTCCCTTCCATATCCGACTGCCCGCAGTTCCGGTCTTGCATAGCTTTCCAGTCCAGTTATGATAACTACCGTCAAAAGACCTTCTACAATTGCTAATGGGAGCTGGGTTCCTGCGAAAATAATCAGGTTTTCTCTTAACGCCATCCCAAATGTTGTCGCAGAATTATGGGCCAGGGCAAGCTGGAATGCAGTCACACAGTAAGTAATCAAGTCTCCTAAAAATGCGGCCAAAAAGACCGATACTTTCCGGTTTACCTGGAAACGATTCAATAAACGGTATACCAGATAAGAAACAAAGGGGCCGGCAATAGCCATGGAAAATGTATTGGCTCCCAGGGTCGTAAGCCCTCCGTGGGCCAGTAAAACTGCCTGGAATAACAGCACAATCAATCCCAGAACTGACACTACTGCCGGGCCAAATAAAATGGCTCCCAAGCCAGTTCCAGTCATATGGGAACAGCTTCCGCTTACGGAAGGAATCTTCAGGGAAGAAATTACAAATACAAAAGCTCCCGACATGGCAAGCAGGGTAATGGCTCGCCTGTTTTCCTTTAAAATTTTCTGGATGGATAAAAATCCAGAAGCCAGAAACGGCAGGGAAACTGCTCCCCATGCCAGACAGGATCCAACTGGAAGCGCCCCCTCCATAATGTGCATGGCATAAGCAGTGGAGGGAAATCCAAACGCAGCAGCAAATACCATACCTGCAGCCAACAGTGTCTTTTCTTTTTTCGTCATACTGACTCTCCTTTCATTCTTTGTGCGTACCCATCCCGCACCAGTTTTCAGCAACAAAAAAACGCTCCTCCATCACTGACTGGTGGTTTTTGAAGAGCGCTGACGGCAGGGTATACGCCGTCCGCACAAAAAGCCGTCTTTCGCAGCTTTTTTGTGCAAATTTCCTATGGCGGGCAGTTCTTCTGGCTCAAGCGTCATCACTTCTCTCTGCCTTCCCTGGCCCTTAAGCCCAGTGGCATCTATAGAGAGAAACTCTTCTATTACAGCGGCGTGACCGCGGAGGATTTTCACCTCGCTTCCCTATTCTCCTGCGGAATGAATCGCAGGCACCGCACCACATTCAATTGCAGTCTTATTATAAAAAATCCTTATGCTGCTGTCAATCTGGTTTCAAAAAAAGAAAAAGCTGCAAAAAGGCTCAGCCAATTGGCTTTCTGCCTTTTTGCAGCATCTTCTTCTATCGTCCTATTGTTTCATTCTTATTATTAAATCAGCCCCATCAACGCCGGCAGACCGGTACTGATAACTGGCAGATAGGTTACTAAAATCAGGCCTGCCAAAATCGCTAAGTAATACCACAGCATATACGGCATGGTTTTCTGCAGAGACGTATCCCCAACTTTAATCGCCACAAACAGGGTATTTCCAACTGGCGGGGTAATGTTTCCAATACACAGGTTGTATACCAGAATCAGACCAAAATGAACCGGATGCATACCGAAGGTCTGGACAATCGGCAGAAATAATGGAGTGAAAATTAAAATCGCAGGAGTTACATCCATAAAAGTACCTGCAATTAAAAGAATCAGATTCATAATCAGCAGAATCAGATACTTATTATTGGTCAGGCCCAGCAGGGCTGCGGAAACGGCCTGCGGAATCTGGGTAAACGCCATTACCCATCCTAAGATGTTGGACACACCGATTAAAAATACCACCATACCGCTCATCTTGGCGCTGTCTACTACGATTTCCCAGAAAGATTTTAAGGTAATGTTTTTATACAGAATCCCCAGGATCAGAGCGTAAACCACTGCAATAGCGGCGCCTTCTGTGGCAGTGAAAATACCGCCTACAATACCGCCGATAACCACTACGATTAAAGACAGGGCCGGAATTGCCTTGTAGGTGCAGACCCAAAGATTTTTCCAATCATATCTGCCTTTTGAACCCTTGTAGCCCATTTTCTTTGCAAGGAAAATTCCGACTATAATACAGCAGATTGTCCACAAAATACCTGGAATATATCCTGCCATAAACAAAGCTGCAACTGAAGTTCCTCCAGATGCCAGGGAATAGGTAATCAAAGCATTGGAAGGGGGAATTAACAATCCGGACGGAGCTGACGCACCATTGGTCGCTGCACACAGCGCTTTGTCATAGCCCTGTTCTTCCTCGCCGCCTTTTACCATGCTTCCTACTGCCGCCGCTGCTGCAGAAGCAGAACCGGAAATTGCTCCAAACAGGGCGTTTGCTCCTGCATTAGTAACCAGAAGAGCTCCCGGAAGCTTTCCTAACAGCGCCATAACAAAATCAACCAAACGTTTTGCAATACCGCCCTGGTTCATCAGATTTCCAGCCAGGATAAAAAATGGAATCGCCGTCAGGCTGAATTTGCTCATGCCCACAAACGTTCTCTGCGCGCCTGTAACCACTGCAACATCCAGAGGAATTACCTGTAAAATTGCAACCAATGAAGAAATTCCGATGGAGTATGCAATGGGCACTCCTAACGCCAAAAGTACCAGCAGTACTATCAGGATAATCATTAAAGACTGAATTGCCATTTACTTCACCTCTCCTTCTGCCTCAGTTCCTTTTACAATTTCAACCATATTCATAACCGTATAAATCATATTTAAAATGCCGCACAGAGGAAGTACGATGTAAAAAATACCAATGGGAACTCCTAAGGAAGAAGTCATCTGTCCCATAGCCAGAGTGGAAATCTGGATTCCTCCGTATACCAGGATAACGGCCGAGAAAACAAAAGCAATCAGTTCGCACAGACAGTTCAGTACCTTCTGTCCGCTTTTGCTGCACCGTTCCACCAGAATCGGGATATTCATATGGCCTCTTTCACTGGTAACGATTGCGGCTCCCATCAGGCTGGCCCAGGCAAACAGGTAGGAAACCAGTTCCTCAGACCAGGTAGAAGGGGATTTTAAGACATAACGGGTAAACACCTGCCAGCAGGTCAGAACAACCATTGCCAGGAAACTGATGCCTGCCAGTCCGCGAAGTATGGTATTTAATAAGTTCCGCAGTTTTTTCATATCTCCACACCTCCTACTCTGCCGCCGATGGATACTCGGCATTGTATTGCTGAATCTTCTCGTAAATCGGGCGAATATCCGGATGACCGCTTAAGAAATCCTCATGCATCGGCATACAGATATCCTGGAACGGCTTGGTGTCCGGATACAAAAACTGTACCTTCTGCTCGTTTTCAGCTTTTTTCTTCGCCTCTTCTACTGCCTTGACCCACTCTTTCCGTTCCACCTGGTTGACTAAATCAAATCCTTCTTCGAACACTGCCCGATCTTCCGGAGACAATTTTTCCAGAAAATGATTGTTGGCAACTAAAATGTCCGGAATCATCTGGTGCATATCATACGAATAAAACTTGCACACGTCTCCATGGCCATTGGATGTCAGCGCCATCTCATTATTTTCTGCTCCGTCAATTACCTTGGACTGCAGCGCCGTATACACCTCTCCAAATCCCATCGGAGTGGCGGAACCGCCTAATAAACTCATCATCTGGACATTGGTAGGAGACTGCTGGACACGGATTTTTAATCCTTTTAAATCGGCTGGAGTATGAATGGGGGTGGAAACCGTATAAAAGTTTCTGGTTCCTGCATCAATCCAGGTTACCGCCTGGAAACCAGCGTCTTTTGTAGATTCAAAAATGGGAGACGTAATGTTTTCATCATCCATAGCCGCATGGTATGCCTCTTCTGAGGCAAACAGATAGGGCATATTAAACAAGGTATAGTTCTCGGAAAATGTCTCCAAAATAGAGTTGCTGGCTACACAGATGTCGATGGCTCCCGTCTGGGTCAGCTGAACCATGTC
This sequence comes from uncultured bacterium, assembly GCA_905215625.1. Taxonomy (GTDB): domain Bacteria; phylum Bacillota; class Clostridia; order Lachnospirales; family Lachnospiraceae; genus UMGS1370. Next base: position 7,202 of record CAJMQQ010000030.1, on the reverse strand, counting down.
CGTCTGTGACCCCAGTAGCTCACTTGGGTAAACTTCTACGTCATACCTGTCTCCCAGCTTGCTCTCAATAAAATCTTCAAATGCAAGCAGCGCAATATTGGTAGGATGATCCGAGGCCTGATTGTGTCCTACGTAGATAATATCTTTTCCACCGGCAGAGGAACCACATCCGGCAGTCAAGATAACTGCTCCGCAGACAATGCCTGAAAGCAGCCATTTTTTCTTTTTCTTTCTCATTTTCCAAGTCCTCCTTTTCTATTGTTTCTATTTATTATATCAATTCTTCATTCCTATGGCAATTAAAGAACTATCTCTTTCATAATTTTTTTGCAGGAATCTAAAAAAGCTGCTGTAGACTATTCTGTCAGACAGCAACTTTTTTATTCCTTATTCTGCTAACTCTTTTGCACTTGCAAGATAATAGTGGCGTCCGTTGGCGCTGGTGCTGATTTCACCCAGGGCAGCCAGCCCTTTTGCCTTTATCATTTTGGCCTCTTTTACAAATTCCCCTGCTTCTATCAACAGATCGGAAAGCTGGAGAGCCATCTGCCACTGTTCTTCTTTCAGCTTTGCTTCTGCCTCTGCCAGTACCTTTTCTGCTCCCGCCAGACTTACAATCTCAGCTGAGAATACCGAGTCTGGAAGACGGCTTAAGTTTGTGGCATTTCCATCAAACCATCCAAAATATCCATGATAAATCGATCGGACAGACCATTCTGCTGTTCCATAAAATTCACCCAGATACGGCAGATTTTCATATTCCTTTGGAAGTTTTACCGCCTCTGCTGTTTCACTTTCCGTCATTCCCTGATTCATGCAGTCTAGGGTCTGCAAAAGGATGGATTCAATGGCGCCGGAAAAGTTTTTCAGCACTTCCTGTATCGTTTCTGCTCCCATTACCGGCATCGTGTGGCCTGGTAAAAGCGCCTTTGCCGGATACGTCATAATCATTCTTAAACTGTCTACCCATGCAGCAATATCTCTGTACTGGCTGCCGCGGATGGCGTAAAGGTTCGGCCAGCATCCATAGTAGTTGTCTCCGCAGCACAGGACTTCATCGTCTGGAAGCCAGAGAAACATCTGATCGTCTGTCTCTCCTACTGCTGAAACCAGTTCTATCCTGACTCCGTCAATAATCCGTTCTACCCGTTCTTCCTCTTTATAGACTGTCGTCGGCGGCAGAAAATCGTATTTTCCGTCCCCTACCGCATTTCCTTCCCGAATCCCGATTCCCTGGGTAATGCATTCTTCTTCCGTCAGTCGATAGCCAAACTGACGCACCGTCCGCCGCATCAGCACATCATTGATTTTTTCTGTATACTTTAAAACCGGACGCCTCGGAGCAAAAGCAATAATTTCTTCCGCCACGTCTCTGAACGCGCCAGAGCCTCCTCTGTGATCTGGATGCCCATGAGTATAAATAATGGTTTCTACCGGCTTTCCATAGGTCTCATCCAATTCTTTTCTGAGACGTTTTGCCCGCTCATCTGAATCCAGGGCGTCCACCAGAATCAGGGAATGCTCTCCCTCAATTACAATACTGTTGCTGTGGCCGTATCCTACGTAAATCACAATCCGGTCATTGATCCGGATGGCCTGTCTGGTGTAAGATGCCTTTGCGTGACTGCGCAGAAGATCTGCTGCGTTTTCCTGAAACATATCCATTCCTCCTTTTCTGCTTCCATTGTAACCCGAATCCTGCATTTTGAAAAGAAGGCACAAAAAGGTAACTGAGCTCGTACCCTTACAGTCTTTTCACAAACAGAGCCCGTATGGCGTTCAGCACTGCAAGAACCATAACGCCTACGTCGGCAAAAATAGCAAGCCACATATTGGCAATGCCGAATGCGCCTAAAATCAGGCATACTGCCTTGATTCCCAGGGCAAAAATAATATTCTGGTATACGATTCCCAGACATTTTCTGGATATCTTAATTGCCTTTGCAATCTTTAACGGATCGTCATCCATCAGCACAATGTCTGCTGCCTCGATAGCTGCATCAGAACCCATTGCACCCATTGCAATTCCAATATCGGCTCTAGACAGGGCCGGCGCATCATTAATGCCGTCTCCCACAAAAACAATTTTTTCCTTCTGCTTGTTCCCTGCCTGCTTTTCTTTTAACAGTTCTTCTACCCGTTCCACCTTATCGGCTGGAAGCAGTTCGCTGTAAACTCGGTCAATTCCCAGATCTTCTGCCACCTTATCGGCTACCCGTTTACTGTCTCCAGTCAGCATTACCGTCTCTTCTACGCCGGCTGCCTTTAACGCCTGGATTACCTGTTTTGCATTTGGCTTAATGATGTCAGAAATCACAATATGACCCGCATATTTTCCGTCAATGGCCATGTGGACAATGGTTCCAATGGAGCGGCATTCGATATAAGGAACATTCAGTTTCTTCATTAATTTGTCATTGCCGGCTGCAACCTGATGGCCGTCGACAATGGCCATTACGCCGCTTCCGCTGATTTCTTCAATGTCTCTTACGCGGGAGCAGTCCAGTTCCTGTCCATATTCCCGCTGGATGCTTTTGCTGATTGGATGGGAAGAGGCGCTCTCTGCCAGAGCTGCAAATTCCAGGATTTTCTGGTTTTCCAACTCATTGTGGTGAATGCCGTTTACTACAAATACACCCTGGGTCAAGGTTCCGGTTTTATCAAATACCACTGTCTTTGTTTTAGATAAAGTCTCCAGATAGTTGGATCCTTTTACCAGGATTCCCTCTCTGCTGGCTCCGCCGATTCCTGCAAAAAAGCTGAGGGGAATACTGATTACCAGTGCGCATGGGCAGCTGATTACCAGGAACGTTAAAGCTCTGTACATCCACTGGCTCCACTGTGGATCCGCCCCTAAAAACAACATCCGCACAAGCGGCGGAACCAGAATCAGCGCCAGGGCACTGTAGCAGACTGCCGGGGTATAATACTTGGCAAATTTTGAGATAAATTCCTCAGATTTTGACTTCCTGGAGCTGGAGTTCTCCACTAATTCCAGAATCTTGGAAACTGTAGATTCTTCAAATTCTTTGGTTGTCTGAACCTTTAATACCCTGGTCATATTCACGCAGCCGCTGATTACTTCGTCTCCAGCGCTGACCTCTTTTGGAAGGCTTTCTCCCGTCAGGGCGCTGGTATTTAAGCTGGAATTTCCTTCTACAATGACGCCGTCAATGGGTACTTTTTCACCTGGATGAACCACTATTACCGTTCCCACTGGCACATCGTCCGGATCAACTTTTTTCAGTTTTCCGTCTTCTTCTATATTCGCATAATCCGGCCGGATATCCATCAAAGCGCTGATATTTTTCCTGCTTTTTCCCACTGCATAACTCTGGAACAGCTCTCCAATCTGGTATAACAGCATAACGGAAATCGCTTCTGCATAATCGCCGCTTTCTAATAAGCCGATGGCCATCGCGCCTACTGTAGCAACTGCCATTAAAAAGTTTTCGTCAAATACCTGACGGTTTAAGATACCGCGGAACGCTTTTCTTAAAATATCGTAGCCGATAATTCCATAAGGGATCAGATACAAGGCAAACCGGCCGTATCCTTCTACTGGAACAAACTCCAACCCTATCATCAGGATTGCAGTTACGATAATACGAAACAACATCTTTTTCTGCTTTTTCGTCATAGTTACCTCCTTATTGTATCATATGAGCATTTATTCATATGTGTATTACCGCTGTTATTATACTTCCCGAAAAAAGAAAAGTCAATCAAAACTTTCTGCCAAAACAAAAAACTCCCGTCCAGTTCTGAGAATCTTCTCAAAACCAGACGGGAGTCTCCGACTTTTCTATCGCCTTATTCCATGACTTCTGACGCCATTTCTACCAATTGTTCCTCTGTCAATGGGGATTCAAACGACATCAGCAGATAGCTGATGCCGTCTTTCTGCCATTGTACGCTGCTGTAGCTGGTTCGTTCTACCGTATCGCTTCCATATCCGACCTGCAAGGTACCAGCTTCCTCTGCCGCCTTCTCTTCTTCGGTCAGTTCATAGGACGGAGGTACAAACATACAATCCTGTTTTGTATAATAATAAGAGATTCCTTCTTTTTCATGGGCTGTTCCAGTTATCTCTTCTCCTGCCCTGCTTGCATATTCGTTTATGGTCACTTCCGGCATCCCGTCTTTTTCATACTGAAGGGTCACTTCTGTCGGAAGCTTCGTCTGGTTTCCTCCATCATCTACTCCGGAAGTATGAAGAGGATAACCTTTTGCAAATTCATATCCATTGGAAAACGTTTCCGGAGCATTGACATCAAATGGAATCTGATAGTCTTTTTCTGCCTTCTCCAGTTCCTCGTAAGAAGAAAATTCTTCCTGCACGGTACTATGTGTGATAATTCCTTTAAACTGTCCTGCCGCCATTACGACTGCGCTTCCTAAAATACACATGGCTCCTGCTGCAACTGCGATTTTCTTAAATTTCCATCCTATATGCTTCATCTTTGTTTCCTCCTTTATCTGTGTAAAAACCCTGTTTCTCAAGGCTTCTTCCCGCCCCAGATCCTCGTTTTTTTCATAATTGAGAGGAGCTGCCTGCCAGTCCAGGGCGTCCCGGATCCGGTCGTCTATCTCCTGGTTCCATAGTTCTTTTGGTTCTCCTGAATCCCGTTGTTTCCTTCTCACAGCAGTACCCTCCCTTCTAAACCTGTACTGTAAAGTTCTTCTTTTAACCGTTTTCTTGCCCCATAAAGTCTGGATTTTACCGTACCTTCCAGACAGCCGGATAATTTTGCAATTTCTTTTGTGCTCATTTCTTCAAAATAGTACAAAATCACCATCGTCCTCTGTTTAACAGGCAGCCTCAGAATTGCCTGATACAGTTCTTCGGCTTCTTCTTTCCGTTCCACAACCCGAAAAACTGAATCTGCCAGATCTTTGGCCTCCGGATTCCATGTCTCCATGGTATCTCCTGCTGGATGTTCCCTGCTTTTCTTCTTTAAATAACGCCAGGCAATCCTGGTCATCATCCGAATCAGCCAGGTTTTAAAATATTCCGGCTCCCGTATGGTTTCTTTTTTTAAATAGACCTGGACAAATGTTTCCTGAACAATGTCCTCACTGTCCGCGTAATTTCCGGAAATCAGGTATGCCAGTTTCAGCAGATCCCTCTGGTTTCTTTGCATCAGTTCTTCCAGGGCGTCCAGGTCATTTTTTTGCATACGCAGAACCAGTTCGATGTCTTCCATCCTCATTTCCTCCTTCCTGTTTGGTGCACCTATCCTATAGAGACATGGTTGATACAAACGGTTCAGTTTTTTTCAAATTTTCTTTTAATTTTTTCCTGATTGCCGGAATTCTGGCCAAGGTATATTCATAGCCAACTTCCATTGCCGATTCCATAATGGAAAAATCCAGAAGTCCCCCGCTTTTTTCCATCTCCGGCCATAAAATCAGCCGGTCTCTCTGGGAATGGCATCGTTCCAGACTTTCTCCCCTGATGGAAAACGACCGGAACATTTCATCAAACATGGAACTGGTATCATTTAGTTCCAATCCTTTTCCTACATCTACTCCCATCACTATTTTTACTCCGGCAGCAGACAGCAAATCCACTGGCAGATTATAGGTAATCCCGCCATCTGCAAGCAGCCGTCCGTCTAAATTTCTTGGCCGGAATACCACTGGAAAGCTGCTGCTTGCCATCATAATCTGGCACAGCATCCCAGTATCTTCCCAGACGGTCTGCTCTCCTGCCACTTTGATCGTTTTCTTTTTTCTCCCGTATTGTTCCATAAGATTCGTATAAACTACGGTTCTTCCAGAATATAGGTCTACCGCTGGAATTAAAATTCCTATTTTTGCATCCTCAAGTTTCGCCCCTCTTGTAATCTGACACAAATGCCCCAGCAGCTTTTCTCCTTTTAAAAGGCCGTTCATGCTGGCTGGCCGTCCTTTTACGAGCTGAGGCAGAAGCCGGATCATTCCCCAGTAATCCGGATCCAGAAAGCGACGGCCATTTCTGCTTAAATACCGCACCTCTTCCTCCAGATCAGACACTGTCATTCCGGCCGCCAGACAACCGGCTACCATACTTCCGGAGCTGGTTCCCGCCACTGCATCCGGCAGCATTTCTTTCTCTTCCAGTGCCTTTAATACGCCTACATGAACCGCGCCTTTTGTACCGCCTCCAGACAATGCCAATCCGTAGTTCATATGTTCTCCTTCATCGTTTTTAGCTAATGTATTCGGAAATTCTGCTGGAAATGCCCGTCTGGACAACCTCCAGGCAGCTGATATTCCATGACAATTAACACGAATACCGTACATCTCTGCCGGGTGATTGCATTTTCTTTTACTGCTTCAAATACATTTCATTTACCATTTTTTTGAATTTTCCGTCTAATACATTGACACTGCATTGCAGAATACATATAATATAAGTGCAATAGCAAAGAAAGGAGTTGACGAGTATGGCTACTACAACAAATTTCAGCGTCCGCATGGACAGCGATATAAAAAAACAGTGCGAAGCTCTGTATGGCGAGTTGGGTGTCAATCTGACTACTGCTATCAATGTTTTTCTTCGCCAGTCTCTCCGCGTCGGCGGTTTTCCTTTTGATGTTCGCATGGAACAGCCGAACAAGGACACAATTGCAGCAATGCTGGAAGCGGAACGCATTGCCCATGATCCGTCTGTAAAACGCTACTCTGATGTAGATAAAGCACTGAGGGCATTGAAAGAATGAACAATCATTTAGACATCATTTGGACAAATCAATTCAAGAAAGACTACAAGCTGGCAATGAAACGCCATCTGGACATTGATCTTCTTGACGAAGTTATCCGTAAACTGGCAAGCGGCGAACAGCTTCCAGAGAAGAATAAAGACCACGCCTTAACCGGAAACTGGGTTGGACACCGTGAGTGCCACATTCAGCCGGATTGGTTATTAATCTATCGAATTGAAAATGATTTACTCGTATTGACATTATCCCGAACAGGAACCCACAGCGTTCTGTTCGGAAAGCAGGTATAAGACACTCGGTTTTTCCGGGTGTCTTTTCCGTTTTGTCGATAAAAAAGAGCAGGGAACCTTTTTCAGATTTTCTGCTCGATGTACTGCCGATAGGATGGTAAGTATTCGGTTTTTAATTCTTGCCAATTCAGCAAACTGGGATTTATCACATGGTTTGTGTATATCTGATTGTTTTTGATGTTTCTCAAACAATTCTTTCGATCTA
>CAJMQQ010000029.1 GCA_905215625.1 uncultured bacterium | reverse complement strand
GGTAACTTATTAACCAAGATACATGGATTTATGTATCTAAAAGATATTATACGAGGAGATGATTCTATGAAGAAAATAAAATGGCAGAATTTCATTATTGCCAGTGCTGCAGCTTATATACTGGCAGGATGCAGTCAGCATACCCCTATTGAAACCACTGTGTCTGCAGAAACCTCTGCGGAAATCACAACTGAAGAAACAGAAGAAGCAGAAATGGAAACTGATGAAACAGAAAGCAGCGCAGACGAGACGGAAACTACAGCCGGAAACGAAACATCCTTAACAGATATAAAAAGTCTGGTGGGAATGAACGATGAAGATACAGCCGGACTTCTGGGAGGCGGAGAGGAAAACTGGTCCAATAATTTTTATCTCGGACGGATTTACAAAGTAAATCTGGACGGAACCGAGTATTCCTTATTTACCACCTGCGGACAGGATGGTACTGTTGAATCTGTATCGTTATGGATTGTAAATGGCGAGCGGGATGTTACTGAGGAAGAAACCCGGTATTGGGAAACACAGATGACCGGATTAATGGGCGTTGAGCCTTCTTATGACGGAACATCCTCAGAAGGCGGAAGCAAAAATTGGAAATGGATGTCTGACGGAATGATTGCAGGAATGAATCAGATGAAAGATATTCTTACTCTCTGTTTTCAGCCGGCTGTCGGAGAATTAAAATAAGTGTTCGTCAAAAAAGCTCCAGAAGGAGCTTTTTATTTTATAGAATTTGTTTTCCTGCAGGAATAAAAAAAGCACCAACCCCGCAGCTCTCGGTCTGCAAAATCAGTACTTTTCAGTGCACCTTCAGGGACTCGAACCCTGGACAAATAGATTAAGAGTCTACTGCTCTACCAACTGAGCTAAAGGTGCATTTATGAAGTTTTGCTTTGTGCTTGTCTCAAGCACGTTTGTTAGTATATCGTATCTCTGGGAAAATGTCAATACATTTTTTAAAATTTTTTTATTTTTTGTCAAAGCCGGATCCTTTGGCTCATTTTATCTCGAATCCGGCTTTGCCCAAAACTTCTGCTCCTGGCTGATTGTAATTATTAGGCCTCTGCTTATAGCGCTTTATCCAGAGCATCCATTAATACTTCTCTCTTCTGTACGCCAACCATCTTTGCCTCTACCTGTCCGTTTTTAATAACCAGCAGAGTCGGGATAGACATTACGCCGTATTTCATGGCGATTTCTTCATTGTTATCCACGTTCAGTTTTCCTACTTTTGCCTTTCCGTCATACAATTCTGCCAGTTCTTCTACTACCGGCGCCATCATTTTGCATGGACCGCACCAGTCTGCATAAAAATCTACCAGAATCGGCTTGTCTGAGTTTAATACTTCGCTTTCAAAATTCTGTGTTGTAAATACCATTTCCATAGTCATTCTCCTTTACGATTTCTTTTTGCATTTGTCATTTTTACATTCCAGCGCTTTGCATACCTCCAAAAAACATTTTCGTATATGCAGCGCCTTCCGATCCAATTCTGTTTTGTCACAAGTGGCACATCTGAGCCGCCTTACCAGTTTTGGAGGCAGTTTCATGGAATCACCCGTTTTTTACTAGTGTATGCCCAAAAAACCGTTTCATACCCGCTTTGCAATCAGTTTGCAGATCGCATTTCCTTTTTCCACAAATTTTGTCTCATATTCGGTCATTACATTTCCTTCTGCCATAGGACTGTTGTGAAGATCAAAAGTTTTTTCCGTAATCTGCCATCCTGCTGCCGGAATTGCTTCCAGAGAGTATTCAAACAGGCCCTGGTTGTCCGTTTTAAATTCTACGCTTCCATCCTGCGTCAGAATCTGGTCATATACTGCCATAAATTCCGGCGATGTCAGACGTCTCTTTGCGTGTCTGTCTTTTGGCCATGGATCTGAGAAGTTCAAATAAATTTTATTCACTTCCCCCTGTTCAAAAACTTCTGCTAATTCTTTTGCATCCACGCAGAGAAACCAGATGTTTGATAACTCCAGCTCCGCTCTCTTTTGCAGTCCTCTCAGGAGAACGCTGGGATACCGCTCAATTCCAATATAATTAATCTCCGGATGGGCCTGGGCCAATTCCATAATAAATTTACCCTTTCCCATGCCAACTTCTATCTCAATGGGATTACTATTACCAAACAGCTTTGCCCACTGGCCTTTCTGGTTCTTCGGCTCCTGCACGACATAAGGACTGGTGCCAATGCTGTCCTCTGCTCCTTTTATATGACGCAGTCTCATATCTTCCTCCATAAATATCTCTTTTTCCTACTTTTTTAGTATACATTAATCCCTTGCCCTTTGGCAAGCTTTTTTTCATGTTTATCCTCTGTATATAAATACTGTTAAAACGCAAGCACAACATCTTATTTTCCGGATAAACGTTTGAATTTAGTCGAAAAAAAATAAATATTTTCGGAAAATTTAAGTGCAAATTTTGTCAGAATCTAGTATAATAGAAATAATTAAGTCGATTTTATTATATCATTTACTATAAGGAGGTTTTCATATGGGGCAGCCGCTTAATATTTGGGATAAAATACAGCAGGGCGTCAGCGAAACCGAGCGCCTCATCGCACAAAAGGATTATAATAAGGCTATGATTCAGTCCCGTCAGACTCTGGAAGTCATGGTCAAAGCACTTGGTAATAAGGCTTGCATTGTAGAAAGCGATCTGGCCACCACCATTGACCAGCTGTACGACGGCCGCTGGATTGATAAAAGTACACGAGAACATTACCATAAAATTCGCATTATCGGCAATAAAGCCGCCCACGAAGACAACAACAGCGCGGCAGACGCAACACTGGCTCTGACTCTGCTTTCCCAGGAAGTCTATGCATTTTCCGATTATAAAACCGAATACAGAAATACCCGTACTGTATATGTTCCAACTGACTCTGGACGCGATTCCGGACGTTCCGGCTCCAGATCTTCCTCTGGTTCCCGTTCCGGCCACCGTCCAACTGCCAGAAGTGCTTCTTCAGGACGTTCTTCCGGAAACCGGCGGCCTGCAAACCGCAGAAAACGCAAAGGCGGTATTACGTTCCGCGACGTGTTCCCATTGCTGGCTATTTTACTGGGAATTATCTTATTAATTATCTTGATCCGCGTCTTTATGCCGGACAATAAAGATAATTCTGCATCTTCTGCACCGTCTGTTTCTACAGAAGCTGCGCTTCCAGAGACTCCGGCTCCCGATCAGGAGACGACTGCCCCTGAAGCCGAAACAACAGAAGCTGCTCCGGCAGAAAGCGTTACTTACAAGACGACAGATACGCTAAATGTCCGTGCAGAACCCTCTACCAGCGCCCGTATCGTTGTCCAGCTTGCCCCTGGAACTACGGTTAATTATGTCGGCGTCCATGACGATTTCTGGAGTATTATTAATTATGATGGCACCGACGTCTATGTTGCCACCCAATATTTGACACAAGAATAATATTAAAAAGCCCTCAAATCTAAGAGGGCTTTTTAATATTTATGATCATTTTTACTATAGCTTTTTAAAAGTGGAAGTAGTATAATGTTCGTATTTTTAAAAGTACAAAGCAAGGAGGTTCCTTTATGGATAATCTTATTGAAAAAATCTCAGAAATTGAGGCCTCTGCTTCTTCTATTATGGACAGTGTAAATGACCGCAAGGCTGCACTTTCTGATGAAATCGCCAAACGTACTGTCGCCTTTGACACCCAGTTGGAGGCAGATACCGAAGCAAAGTTATCTGCTCTCCGGTCCAGTCTGGAAGCTGATTTAAATTCACGTCTGGCCAGGCAGGAAGCTGGGGCGCAGGAGGCAGTCCGTCTGTTAAACGAGTCCTATGAGTCTCATCATACCGAATATGCCAGACAGTTGTTTGAAGAAATGATAAAGGAGTGATTATATGGGAAATTTGCTTGCTTACAGCGGATTGACCACTAAGGTAAAGGCCATGCAAAGCCGCCTTATCACTTCTGCCCAGCTTCAGGAAATGGCTTCTCTGGAATCCGTATCTGCCTGTGTCGAGTATCTGAAAAGACAACCTGCCTATGAAACTGTTTTAGTCAGCGCAGAGCCAGGCGAACTCCACCGAGGTGTTATTGAACAATATCTGAAACTGTCCGAATATCAGGACTTTGACCGGCTTTACCGTTTTTCCAATCTGACCCAGCGGAAATTTTTAGATTTCTATTTCATGCATTATGAAGTAGCATTTCTAAAGAGATGTCTTAGAAGCATTATTGGACGTTCCCCACTGGATCTTGATTTATCCGTATTTCAGCAGTTTTTTGACAGCCGTTCCTCTTTAAACTTTTCAAAAATTACGGAAGCCAAAAATCTGACCGATTTCACTGCTGCTTTAGAGGGTTCTGTTTTTTATCCTCTCTTATCCAGCCTCAGCCGTGAAAATACCGTTTCTCTGTTTGATTATGAAAATGGACTGGATATGTTTTACTTTAAGACCATGTGGCAGGTTATGAACAAAAAAATGAAGGCATCAGACAAAAAAATTCTGATCCAGTGCTTTGGAAGCCGCATGGATATGCTGAACATTCAGTGGATTTACCGCTGTAAACAATTTTATCACCTGGCTCCATCTGATATTTATGCCGTTTTAATTCCGATCCAATACCGCTTAAAGGCTTCTGATATTCATACCTTAACTGAATCAGAAACAATGGACGGCTTTTTTTCTGCTCTCCAGTCTACCTGGTATAAACGGGAATTAGAAGCCATCCGGACCAGGCATCCAAACCCTGAAATTCTGGCTAATCAGGTAAATGAACACATTCATCAATACACCAGCCAGAAGGATCCCTATTCCATTGCCATATTAAATTCCTATCTTTACCGCAAGGACAGGGAAATCCAACAGTTAATTACCATTATAGAAAGTATCCGTTATGGAGTTCCTTCCCAGACTATTATCAATTCTATAACGAATCCAATTAAAGGAGGTCTAGTATCTTGATAGAGAAAATGAAATTCTTAAGTATTTCAGGGCCCAAGGACGATATTGACCGGGTTGTTGCCCAATATCTGTCCCGCTATGAAATTCACCTTGAGAATGCGTTGTCTGAACTAAAGACCGTTCGGGATCTTCGTCCCTTTACGGAAAATAATCCTTACCGTGCAGAATACCAGCGTGCGGCAGAGCTTGCCGCTCCATTCTTAACCGGTTCCCTTCTGGAACCGCCTTCTGATATGGACGCCGCCGGCGCATCTGCCGTCATACAGGAACTGGATCAGCTTCTAACCAAGCTGAATACCGAAAAAGAGGCGAAAAAGACAGAACTGAAAAACCTACAGGACTCTTTAAATAAGGTTCTTCCCTTTATTGGACTGGACTACAATATCAATCGGATTCTGCAGTTTAAATATATCAAGTTCCGTTTTGGACGAATCTCTAAAGAATACTATGAGAAGTTTTCTTCTTTTGTATATGACACCATCGATACGATTTTGTTTCCCTGCCGTGAGGCCGATAATTATGTCTGGCTCCTTTACTTTGTGCCGGACCGTCTGGCAGACAAGGTAGACGCCATCTACGCTTCCATGCATTTTGAACGTTTCTATCTTCCAGACGAATATACGGGTACTCCGGAAGAAGCCTGTGCTTCATTAAAAAGCCAGATTGCTTCTCTTACCAAAGAAATCGAAGTTCTGGACAGCCGGATTATTTCGGAGACTGAGAGCAGAAAAACCAGACTCTTACAAGCTTATTCCAGACTAGACACCTTTACCCGCAATTTTGACATCCGGAAAATGGCCGCCTGCACCAAGCATGAAGAACATACCTTCTATATCCTGTGCGGCTGGATGACAGAATCCGATGCTGCCAGCTTCCAGACGGAGATTGCAGATGATGACAATACCTTCTGCATCGTAGAAAATGACCATAAAAACCTGTTGAACGGGCCTCCGACCAAGATGAAGAATCCAAAGCTGTTCAAGCCTTTTGAGATGTTCATCCAGATGTACGGTCTGCCGGCTTATAACGAAATTGACCCCACTATCCTGATCGGCATTACCTATTCCTTTTTATTTGGCTTCATGTTTGGAGACGTAGGACAAGGTCTGTGTTTACTGGTAGGCGGTTTTCTTCTTTACCGATTCAAGAAGATGAATCTTGCTGCGATTATTTCCTGCTGCGGTTTCTTCTCGACTATTTTCGGATTTATGTTCGGCAGCATTTTTGGATTTGAAGACATTATTGAACCTTTGTGGTTAAGACCTGCAAAAGCCATGACAAATCTTCCGTTTATCGGAATGTTAAACACCGTATTTATTGTGGCTATTGCAATTGGTATGGGTATTATCCTGCTGACCATGATTCTTAACATTATCAATGCTTACAAGGCTCATGAGCCTGTAGAATCCTGGTTCGATACTAACGGTATTGCCGGCTTTGTATTTTATGCCAGCCTGGTAACCACCATTGTCCTTTATATGACCGGAAGGCCGCTTCCGGCAACCATTGTACTGGTAGTCATGTTCCTGGTTCCCCTGGCTCTCATCTTCTTAAAAGAGCCGCTGACCGCAATGGTTGAAAAAAAAGCCGAAAAGATTGAAGGCGGCAAAGGAATGTTTTTTGTTCAGGGTTTTTTTGAAATGTTTGAAGTCCTGCTCAGTTATTTTTCCAATACCCTTTCATTTGTCCGTGTAGGCGCATTTGCCGTCAGCCACGCTGCCATGATGGAAGTTGTGCTGATGTTGGCCGGTGTGGAATCCGGCAATCCCAACTGGGCTGTCGTAGTCCTTGGCAATGTATTTGTATGCGGTATGGAAGGACTGATTGTAGGCATCCAGGTACTCCGTCTGGAGTATTATGAGCTGTTCAGTCGTTTCTACCATGGTACTGGACGTGCCTTTAAGCCTTACGGCAAAAAGGCCGCCTGACGATAAGTTGTTATCTCATTAAAAATTTCATATAAAAGGAGAGAATTATTATGACATTAGCAGTAAAAATTACTTTAGCCCTGGCATTAGTTTTAAGTATTGCAGTACCTTTCGGCGCATTTGCGGCAGGAGAAAAAACCAGAGGACGTTATAAAACCGCTCTGGCAGTCAATGTTTTCTTGTTCTTCGGCACATTAATCGTGTCCAGCGTATTTATGTTCTCCGGCAATGCAATGGCAGCAGAAGCAGCCGCTGAAACTGCTTCTTCCGCAGCAGGCTGGGGTTATCTGGCAGCCGCTTTAGCTACTGGTATGTCCTGTATCGGCGGCGGTATCGCTGTTTCTGCTGCTGCTTCCGCTGCATTAGGAGCTATCAGCGAAGACGGCTCTATTCTTGGTAAATCCTTAATCTTCGTAGGTCTTGCCGAAGGTGTGTGCTTATACGGATTAATCATTTCCTTTATGATTTTAGGTAAGCTGTAATTCTATGAAAATGTATCTGATCAGCGACAATATCGACACCCTGACCGGTATGCGGTTAGCTGGTGTCGAAGGCAGCGTCGTCCATGAACGGGCGGAGCTGAAAGAAGCTCTTGATAAGGTTTTGGCCGATAAGGAAATCGGAATTATTCTTCTGACTGAAAAATTTGGCAGGGAATTTCCGGAAATTATTGATGAAGTAAAACTAGAACGGAAATTCCCGTTGATTGTTGAAATTCCGGATCGTCATGGAACCGGCCGCAAGCCCAACTTTATCACTTCTTACGTCAATGAAGCTATTGGACTGAAACTATAAAACAGAAAGCAGGTGACTTACTTTGACAACCGATGAGAAATTACAGCATTTCCTGGATATCTGCATGGAAGATGCCAGAGAAAAAAGTTCCCGCCTGTATGACGAATATGCTGCTGCCCTAGAGCAGGACTTTGAAGAGCACAAAAAAGAGGCTTCCAGACGCCTCGAAATGCAGCTTCAGGGCGAATCGGAAAAGCTTGACAGGGAAATGAATAAAAAACTGGCCCTGGCCCAGATTAACTTAAAGCGTATGTTAAGCAAGCGGCAGGAAGAACTGAAGGATATGCTGTTTGTAGAAGTCCGGAATATGCTGGCTGATTTTATGGCTACTCCGGATTATCCAAAACTTTTGGAAAAGCAGATTCAGGCAGCCCAGAAGCTGGCTGGCAGCAATGATATTATTATCTATATTGATCCGGCGGACGCCCCTCTTCTCCAGAGACTTTCCCTGACTAACCGGGACGCAGTCCGGATCAGTGAATACTCCTTTTTAGGCGGAATCCGGGCTGTCGTACCCCAGTCCCATATTTTAATCGACAACTCCTTTAAGACTAAATTAGAGGAAGCGAAACATAATTTTCATTTTCATTTAGGAGGTGAGGGCCATGAATAGTACAGGAATCATTTACGGAATCAACGGCCCCGTAGTCTACCTGCAGGATGACGCCGGTTTTCAGATGAATGAGATGGTTTACGTTGGCGACAACCGTCTGGTAGGCGAGGTTATCGGCCTGACCTCCGGCCGCACCACCATCCAGGTATACGAGGAAACTTCCGGAATTAAACCAGGAGAGCTGGTAATTGGTACCGGATCCCCTGTATCGGTTACCTTGGCCCCAGGTATCTTAAATAACATTTTTGACGGCATTGAACGGCCTTTAGGCGAGATTGCCAAAAAAGACGGCGCTTATATCAGCCGCGGTGTTTCCGTTGATTCCCTGGATCGGACGAAAAAATGGAGCACCCACATGGTCGTTAAAAAAGGCGACCAGCTTCTTCCCGGATCCATCATTGCAGAAGTTCCGGAGACCAGAGCCATTGTCCACAAAGTCATGGTTCCTCCTGATGTAGACGGCTATGTATTAGATGTAGTTCCAGACGGCGAGTATACCATTGACGACGTTCTGCTTACCTTACAGCTTCCAGACGGTACAGAGCGCAAACTGACCATGACCCAGAAATGGCCTATCCGTACTCCAAGACCTACTGCTAAACGGTTTCCTGCTACAAAACCCCTGGTAACCGGTCAGCGTATTCTGGATACGTTATTCCCTATTGCCAAAGGCGGTACAGCAGCGATCCCTGGCGGTTTCGGTACTGGAAAAACCATGACCCAGCATCAGATTGCGAAGTGGTCTGACGCAGATATTATTATTTATATCGGCTGTGGTGAGCGAGGCAATGAGATGACCCAGGTTCTGGAAGAGTTTACCCAACTGATCGACCCCAAATCCGGCAATCCTTTAATGGATCGGACTACCCTGATTGCCAATACCTCCAATATGCCGGTTGCAGCCCGTGAGGCAAGTCTTTATTCCGGACTGACCCTGGCAGAGTATTATAGGGATATGGGTTACCATGTAGCAATCATGGCGGACTCTACCTCCCGTTGGGCGGAAGCTCTCCGCGAGCTGTCCGGACGTCTGGAAGAAATGCCTGCAGAGGAAGGTTTCCCTGCTTACCTGGCATCCCGTCTTTCCGCCTTCTATGAGAGAGCCGGAATGATGCAGAACTTAAACGGTACCGAAGGATCTGTTTCCATTATCGGCGCAGTTTCCCCTCAGGGCGGCGACTTTTCCGAACCAGTTACCCAGAACACGAAACGTTTTGTCCGCTGCTTCTGGGCATTGGATAAATCCTTGGCTTATGCAAGGCACTTTCCTGCCATCCACTGGCTTAACAGCTATTCAGAATACTTAACAGATCTGGCTCCCTGGTATACCGACAACGTAGACAAGCGCTTTGTAGATTACCGCAACCAGATGGTTTACCTCTTAACCCAGGAAAGCAGCCTGATGGAGATTGTAAAACTGATTGGCGCAGACGTACTTCCAGACGACCAAAAACTAATTCTGGAAATCGCCAAAGTCATCCGTGTCGGCTTCCTGCAGCAGAATGCGTTCCACAAAGACGATACCTGCGTTCCTATGAAAAAGCAGTTCCGCATGATGGAAGTCATCCTATATTTATACAAAAAGAGCCGGATCCTGATTTCTATGGGAATGCCCATGTCTGTGTTAAAGCAGAATCCGATTTTTGATAAAATCATCGCCATTAAATACGACGTGCCCAATGACCGGCTGGATTTATTTGACGATTACATGAAGCAGATTGACCAGTTCTATGACAGTATCATGGAAACCAATGCATAAAGGAGGGCATAGTTATGGCAATTGAATATTTAGGTTTAAGCGCAATTAACGGCCCTCTGGTTGTTCTGGAAGGCGTTCAGAACGCTGCTTACGATGAGATTGTGGAAATGACCGTAGGCGGCAAAGAAAAGAAGCTGGGCCGTATTATTGAAGTATATAAAGGCAAAGCCATTATCCAGGTGTTTGAAGGCACAGAGGGAATGGCGCTCCGCAATACCCATACCCGTCTTACCGGTCACCCTATGGAGATTGCAGTTTCCGAATCCATGCTTGGACGTACCTTTAACGGTATTGGAGAGCCAATCGACGGTCTGGGAGACATTATCTCAGACGTAAAACTGGACATTAACGGCAAACCTTTAAATCCCGTTACCAGAGAGTATCCCAGAAACTATATCCGTACCGGTATTTCTGCCATTGACGGACTGACCACCCTGATTCGTGGACAGAAGCTGCCTATCTTTTCCGGAAACGGCCTTCCTCACGATCAGTTAGCGGCCCAGATCGTACAGCAGGCGTCTCTTGGCGATGATTCTGACGAAGAGTTTGCAATCGTGTTTGCCGCTATGGGCGTGAAATACGATGTGGCTGAATACTTCCGCCGTACCTTTGCAGAAAGCGGCGTTTCTTCCCACGTAGCCATGTTTGTCAACCTGGCAAACGATCCGGTAGTAGAGCGTCTTTTAACTCCTAAGATTGCGTTAACCCTGGCAGAATACCTGGCATTTGAAAAAGGAATGCACATCCTGGTTATCTTAACCGATATGACTTCCTTTGCCGAAGCCATGCGTGAGGTTTCCTCTTCTAAGGGCGAAATTCCTTCCCGTAAGGGCTTCCCAGGATATTTGTACAGTGAACTGGCAACGATTTATGAGAGAGCCGGAATCGTAGCAGGCGTCAATGGTTCTGTAACCCAGATTCCGATTCTGACCATGCCAAATGATGACATTACCCACCCGATTCCAGACTTAACCGGATACATTACCGAAGGCCAGATCGTACTGGACAGAACCCTTCAAGGCCAGTCCATTTACCCGCCTATCAATGTGCTTCCTTCCCTGTCCCGTCTGATGAAGGACGGCATCGGCGAAGGCTATACCAGAGAGGATCACCAGGCGGTTGCCAACCAGCTTTTCTCCTGCTACGCAAAAGTAGGAGACGCCAGAGCGCTGGCATCGGTTATCGGTGAAGATGAACTGTCTCCCATTGATAAAAAATATCTGGAATTCGGCAAGGCCTTTGAAACCCGTTTTGTGGGCCAGGACGTTCACGAGAACCGCTCCATCCTGGATACATTAACCATTGGCTGGGAACTGCTTGGAATGCTTCCCAGAGAGGAATTGGACCGTATTGATACCAAGATTCTGGATCAGTATTATAAACCAGCGCAAACAGCGGAGTAACCAGACAGGAGGGCTTTTATGAATCCAAATACGTTTCCTACAAAAGGCAACCTGATTCTGGCGAAAAATTCCCTGGCTCTGGCCCGCCAGGGATATGGCCTGATGGATAAAAAGCGGAATATTTTAATCCGGGAACTGATGGGACTCATTGACCAGGCCAAAGGGATTCAGTCGGAAATCGACGCAACCTTTACAGAAGCTTATCAGGCGCTTCAGCAGGCCAATATTGACATGGGTATCAACTACGTCCAGGAAATCGGCTTGTCCATCCCTGTAGAAGATTCCATCAAAATCAAAACCCGAAGCATTATGGGTACGGAAATCCCGTTGGTCCAGTATGATGAAAAACCCGTCGTGCCGTCCTATTCTTTTTACAGCACGACGAAAAGCCTGGATATTGCAAAGTTGAAATTTGAAAAAGTAA
The DNA here is from genome assembly GCA_905215625.1 of uncultured bacterium. Taxonomy (GTDB): domain Bacteria; phylum Bacillota; class Clostridia; order Lachnospirales; family Lachnospiraceae; genus UMGS1370. The sequence continues at coordinate 21,701 of CAJMQQ010000029.1, read as the reverse complement.
AGGAACTGACCATCCGGCTTTCCATGGTTGAAAATTCTGCTTACCGTCTGGCAACAAATATTAAGAAAACCCAGAAACGGGCAAATGCTTTAAAAAATATTACCATTCCTACTTATGAGGCATTGACCAAGAGTATCTCCAATGCACTGGAAGAAAAGGAACGAGAAGAATTTACCAGACTAAAGGTAATTAAACGAACACAGGAGAAAAAAGGTCATTAGGCTGAAGCCCTGTCTCTGCCCGTTTTAAACGGACTGTCAGACAGGGCTTTTTATCATTCAATGTAACCGAACTATTAATAGGAGGGACTTTTATGAAATTCTTACACCACCTGGCAGGTTTTGTCTCTGCCGTCTGCCTGATGGCGATTTTACTCATTACTTCCGTAGAAGCCGTTGCTTACTGGACTCCTGGATATTATGAAAAAGAGTATACCAAATACCAGGTTCTGGAGGATCTTCCGGAAATGACTATGGAGGATCTGCTGGCTGTTACGGACGAAATGATGGAATATTTAAGAGGGGATCGGGAAGATCTCCATGTCTTTACTACTATGGGCGGCGAGTACCGGGAATTTTTTAACGCCAGGGAAATTGCCCATATGGAAGACGTAAGGGGACTGTTTTTAGGCGGTCTCACAATCCGCAGGACTGCTTTCTGTATTCTGATTGCTTGTGTTATTTTCCTGATTGTTTCTAAGGCCAATCTGCTGGCTGTTATTCCCAAAACCATATGTCTGGGAATGGGCGCTGTCTTTTTAGCTGCCGGCGTCCTTGGCGGCATCATTGCCACTGATTTTAATAAATACTTTATTCTCTTTCACCATATCTTTTTTGATAACGATTTGTGGCTTTTGGATCCGGCTACCGATATGCTGATCAACATTGTTCCGGAGCCGTTTTTTATGGATACCGCATTCCGCATCTTAGCCGTTTTCTGCGGATCTACTGCCGTGATTTTCCTGTTCTGCCTCTTTTTATGGAGAAAACAGCGTAAAACTGCCTTTACTTGTCCGCAAAAATAGCCTATACTGTAAAAAAACGTTATATGGAGATTAATCATTTATGACATATTTTTACAGACGCTGTACCAGGGTTCTTTCCTGGGTACTTCTGTGGTTTTTTGTATTCTTAGGCGTATTTCCAATGATGTCTTTTGCCGCTCCTGCCTGGCCGGATAATGTGTATATCCAGGCAGAAGGCGGCATCGTCATGGATGCGGATTCCGGCACTGTTTTATTTGGAAAAAACATCCACGAACACTACTATCCAGCCAGTATTACAAAAATCCTGACTGCTTTAATTGTAATTGAAAACTGCGCTTTAGACGAGATGGTTACGTTTTCCTACGACGCCATTTTTAACGTTGAGGAAAATTCCAGCAATATGGCGGCTTCTGTGGGTGATACCCTTACAGTCAGGGACTGCCTTTACGGACTGATGTTAGCCTCTGCCAATGAAAGCGCCAATGCGCTGGCGGAACACGTAGCAGGGTCCACAGAAGCGTTTGCTGAACTGATGAACCAGAAGGCGGCAGAGCTTGGCTGCCAGGACAGCCATTTTGCCAATCCCAGCGGCTTAAACGATCCCAATCACTATACCTCTGCTTACGACATGGCCTTGATTATGCAGGCTGCGCTTCAAAATGAAACCTTTGTAGAAATTGACAGCGCTCTTTACTACAAACACGCGCCTATTAAGCAGTATCCGGATCCAGAGGATCCCCACAACGTCGTATACGCCCATCATCAGATGCTGAAGAAAAACTCTTCTGTATATTATCCCGGCGCTTTTGCCGGAAAAACAGGTTATACGTCCCTGGCCGGCAACACTCTGGTAACTGCTGCCAAAAAGGATTCTATGACTCTGATTACCGTCGTACTAAACGGTTCCCAGGTTCACTATTCAGATACGAAGCGGATGCTGGATTTCGGGTTTGAAAACTTTCAGACCTTAAAAGTTGCCGATTACGACCATACCTATACTTCCATTGAAAATGATATGAGCATTGCCGGCCTTACTACCAGCGATATTTCTGTCCTTTCCCTGGATGACAATTGTTATGTGACCCTTCCAAAAGGCGCCGATATTTCCGACGCACAGGCGGTTTTAAACTACGATCTTGGAGAAACCGATCCGGACGATGCCATTGCCCAAATCCAGTATACTTACAACGACCGGGCTATTGGTTCCACGTATCTGACGATCAAGGGCATTCCGGCCAGACAAAATTATGATGTGCTGGATTCCATGGCTTCCGTAGACAGTGAACACGTTCCAGTAGAAACCATTCCTCCGGAGGAAACGACGCTTCTTTCTGAACTTTCCGAATCTGAGACCTTCCCCCTTCCGGATGCAGCCAGTGTTCCGGATGAAGAGATCTCTGGAACCGTTTCGGATGAGCCGAATCTTTCAGACGCACGGACGGCCGCCCCTGAAAACTCTTCTGAAAAGAAGGGCTTTTTCTCCAGTTTCCAGTTTCCCAAGATTCCGCCTGCATTCTGGATTGGACTCGCCGCTCTTCTTGCCGTTGGAGGCCTTACAAGCGCTGTTATCATAGCCAGAAACCATTTCAAGCAGAAAGCAGCCAGGGAACGCCAGCTGCGCAGGGAACGGCGCATACAGCGGTTAAAAGACATTGGCTGTTCGGAATCTGAGTTTGACATTATTATGGAGGAACGGAAGCGCTCTTCCTATACTGTAAAGCACCGTCCCCGCAATCATCGCCGGAAACACCATTTCCGCTAGATCGTTTACCAGGAGGAATTTTCTTGCGCCGAAATATTATCATCTGCACCGGTTTTATTGCTGCCGCTACCATAATATCCAGTATCTTTTCCTACATCAGCAATAATGTAATCAATGTTTCCATGATTTACATTTTAAGCGTACTGATGATTGCCCGATATACCGACGGTTATATTTCCGGAATTATTGCTTCTGTAATCAACACATTTTTTGTAAACTTTATGTTTACCTATCCTTACATGGAATTTAATTTCAGCCTGCAGGGATACCCGATTACTTTTTTATGTATGCTGATAGTTTCCACCATTACCAGCGCAACAACTACCCAGCTAAAGGCTCAGGCCGCCATCTTAAATGAGCGCGAAAAACTTCTCATGGAGGCAGAGAAAGAGAAAATGAGGGCGAATCTTCTGCGGGCCGTCTCCCACGACCTGCGGACTCCTCTTACCAGCATTATCGGTACCAGTTCCACCTACCTGGAAAATTCGCCCTCCTTGTCTGACGAGGAAAAATATACGTTGATTCAAACGATTTACGACGATTCTAACTGGCTGCTGAATATGGTAGAAAACCTGCTTTCTATTACCCGTATCCGCAGTGATAACACCCAGGTTACCAAGTCACCTGAGCCATTGGAAGAAGTTGTATCAGAGGCTGTTTTGAGGCTGAGGAAACGGCTTCCTGGGGCCTCTGTCAAAGTCCTCGTTCCAGATGACTTTATTATGATTCCCATGGATGCCACCTTGATTGAGCAGGTTCTGATAAACCTTCTGGAAAATGCTTATTATCACGGAAATCCTGATATGCCCATTCATTTAACAGCGTATACGGATGAAAAGAACGCCTGGTTTCAGGTTGTAGACCATGGCCCCGGGATCCCCCCGGAACACCTTACCACTATTTTTGATGGTTCTATTTATGACTCTAAAAGTACAGACTCCCGTAAGGGTATGGGAATCGGACTTTCCATCTGCAAAACCATTATCTCAGCCCACAATGGACAAATTACTGCAAAAAACACAGAGGATGGAGCCTGCTTTACTTTTAGCCTGCCTTTAGGAGGATAAAAACCATGAATACCCCAAAATTAACCGCGTTAATTATTGAAGATGAAAAAAGTATCCGAAGCTTTATTGAAACCACTCTAAACGCCAACGGTTACCGTGTGGTTACCGCTGGTTCCGGACTGGAGGGGCTGTCCGCTGCCACATCCAATTGCCCTGATGTCATTCTTTTGGACTTAGGCCTTCCGGATATGGATGGTCTGGAAGTCATCCGGCAGATTCGGGAATGGTCGTTACTTCCCATTATCGTTATCTCTGCCCGTACTCAGGAAAAAGAAAAGGTTGCTGCGCTGGATGCCGGAGCTGACGACTATATTACAAAGCCTTTTGGAACTTCGGAACTTCTGGCCCGTATCCGTACTGCCCTGCGCCACCAGATCCAGGCCGGAACTTCCGGAAAAACCCCAGAGCCGATTTACCAGTATCAGGGATTAACCATTGACTTTGATAAGCGCCTTGTTACCTTAGACGGCCAAATCATCCATTTAACCCAGATCGAATATAAGCTGGTAACTCTGCTGGCAAAAAACTCTGGAAAAGTCCTTACCTATGACTATATTATCAATCACATATGGGGGCCTTATGCAGACAATAACAACCAGATTCTCCGGGTTAATATGGCCCATATACGCAGAAAGCTGGAAACAAATCCAGCTGAACCCCAGTATATTTTTACGGAAATCGGCGTTGGCTACCGGATGCAGGAAAGCCAGGTATAAAACGAGACGGCTGCAGTTTTTGTAATTCTGCAGCCGTCTCGTTCTTTTTTTGTAGCAATTCAGCCATTTATCTTCTTTTTCTGTGCCTGTCTTTTGGCCTTATTGCGTTCGTTTTTTTTCTTTTTTGCTTCATCTCTCCGCAGGTTTAAATCTTCTAAAATTTCCGTACCTGCCAGTCTTAATGTCTTAATTACAAATACGTCTCCGCCCTCTGCTTTTTTTATCCGAATCTTTCCCCGCACATAACCATGTTCCGGACAGATTCCAAGTCCCAGTTCCAGTCTTTGATTTACCGAAAACCAGCGAATCTTTTTTCTCAGCATACGTCCGCACTGGGGACAGATAATATCGCCTACATTCTTATCTCTCAGCGCATCTTCTTTTGTCTCAAAGGTGCGGGACACGTACTTGGTATAGGCCGGAAATTTCAAGCATACCTCTTCCTCCCTGGTGGAAGGAAGCTGATAATAGTCCATAGACAGATATTCTTTTACTTTGTCAAATTCCATATGCGCCATTATCTTTCCTGTATAATAGGCGTCATCCAGAGCCTGGTGAAAGGGCCGTTCCTCCTGAAGTCCCATGGCTTCTACAGCCTGATCCAAAGACAGAACACTGTCTCCGCCTTCCAGCAGTTTATACAGCTTTTGTATATCATAATATAAAAGAGGCATTGGGAATGGATTTTCCATATAATAAAACTCCATATTCCTCTGGATTTCTGTTAAATCCATGGAACCCCAGGTGCAAAAACGAACATCCTGCCTGATATCGCCGCACCAGTCCAAAAAACTCTGAATTGCCTCTGGAAATGGTCTGCCTTCCTTCTTCAGTATCTCCATATCCATATGGGTCACTTCTAAAATTTTATAATGCAGTTTTCGATAAACCTGCGGCTTTATCAGCTGGTGAAAAGAATCTATCTGCTCCAGCTTATCATTTAATTTTACTGCACCAATTTCAATAATCTCAAATGGAAATCCTACTACGGATCCTTCCTTTCCGCCAGGGTTCTGGTTCCATTCAAGGTCAAATACAATATAATTCATACATAAATTCCATTTCTGTGATTCTCTACGAGCCATTCCGACGTACAAAAGACGCCAATATGGTTAGTTTACCACAGAATACGGATTCTAGCAATATTAGAGCTTTGAGATGGGACTATGTCCATCCTGACAGCCTGCAAACCAGGAATCAGATTAAATATTCGATTCATTCCATAAGGAAATTCTATATCCCCTTGATATTCAACAGATAACTTATGATTATTTTTCATAAACTCTATTTTTTGAATATCCTGTTCAAAGAGTATTGCCTCATCTGCTCTGCTGATAAATGGGCAAATAAATCTTCCCTGTAAAAAAGAAGCTTCTATTTGTAACTGATTTTCTCCAAATTTATACTCAAAATAATACGGAATTTTTCCTGTGCCCGGCAATCTATGACGGATATCCTTTAAGTATCCGTCTGCTCTTAAACAAACCATTCCCTGTTCCTGACAACAAGTAAGTTTTGCCTGTTCTTCATAAATACTGCTGTATATACATCCATCTATCAACGTTTCTATTCGAAATGCCAGACATTCCTGTACTACTTTATATGGAACCTGCATGTTATTTGGTTCCTTTAAACTATATTCTCCCATTCCAGCACATATCAGCATTCCCATATCTTTATGCTGTAATAAAGAAAGCGTTCCTCCACTAACGTGACCTCCTGGCATATATTCCCAGTCGTACGCCGTTACACATGCTTTTATCTGTTGGGAAGAGAGAAGCCAGCTGGATAGTTCCTGAAAATACTTGAGTTCAGGTATACTATCTTGTTTTTCTGGTTCCTTTCTGTCTAAATCAGCCAGGTTCTGATATTGTTCAATGTCCTCTGTATCTAATCCCCTATCTAAAATTTCTGCCAGTACTTTAGCATGTGTAAAAGTATGATGAACACAAGGTGACTGCTTCGCAGAAATATAATGCGGGCCTCCGCAAAGCAATCCTTCTTGTGTACATAACTTCAGCATCTGTAAATTTTTTAATGCTGCCCCGGCTGCTCTTCTGCTTTCTTCTGGCTGTTTATCTCTTAGAATTCTGGCTGTCAGTAAGTATCCCAGTCCGCAGCCATCTGAAGTTCTGCTCCCCCAATAACTCCATTTGTAATTTCTTGTTCCGAAACTGTTATTGATTCCACCATCAAATAGAAAAAAATCCAAATGTGCCATCAGGCTCTTTATCGCAAGATCCAAAATTTTCTTATTCTGGCTCTCCCATCCATATAAAGCCATAGATGGAAGCGTTTCTTCCAGATTGTATCCAATATCTACTGGCTGACAGCCTCCGGGACTTTTTCTTAATCGAGGAACTCCCTCTCCAAACAGCAAACCATTTTCTGTAAATACAGATTCTGACACTGCAGCAAATTCTGCTGCCTTTTCTATATATTTTTGTTCATGCAATACCATTCCGCACTGATGCAGAGCAAGAGCGTTTGCTATTGGATAGTTAATATTGTTATCCAATAAACCATCAAAATGATATAGAAATTCTGCTGCTTTTTTCAGTCGCTCTATCCAAATTTTTTTCGTCTTTTCCTTTAATAAAGAACTATGAAAATGCAGACAGTTTGAAAGCTGAATTACATAAAAAACCGTAATTCCAGTCCATCCTGAATCAATGTCATTAAGTAAAGAACCATCTTCTTGAGATACTGTTGCTTCTGCCCAGAAAAATAATTTTTCTGCCCGTGCAATCCAGTCTTCCTGCCGTTTTTTCCATCCATCTAAACCGCTGATTTCTTCTTCCTCTGCCATTCTTAAAAATGGATACATCGCTTCTGCGCATCTTCCATGAATTTTCCCGCAAGCAGGACATAAAATTGCTCCATCCAGCCTGGAATATCCTGTGCCCGATATCTGCAGATCGGCTAGTTTTTGACACCATTCTGCAAGTACTGTTCTGCACAACTCTTTCAACGTTATATTACCTCCTTCTGCATCATTTGCCGGTAAATACAAGAACCTTTACCAATAAGGATTCCACTCTTTATAAAGCCTCATCAGTCCCTCTACATAAAAATAATCTCCCCACAAGTTACATTCATCAATTCCATGGTCAATACAATCATTATACGGCGTTTTTCTTCCATACACGCCATGAAGGAGCTGACCATCCGATATTGTGGTGTCTTTAACTGCACAGTCATCATACAATGCTTTCATTAAACGTTTTGCTGCGTTTATATAAAATTCCTGTTTCCCACCATCTAAATATTTGGCCATCTCCAGCATACCACAGACAGCAATTGCTGCTGAAGATGAATCCCTTGGCTCGTCGCTTCCATCTGTGAAAATAAAATCCCAATATGGAATCAAGTTTTTAGGAAGATGCTCTAAAAAATATCCCGTAACACGATCGAACAGTTCAATGTACTCGGCTTTTCGCGTATATCGATAACTGAGCGCAATACCATAAATCCCCCATGCCTGTCCTCTGGACCATGCAGAATCTGCAGAATATCCCTGATGCGTAACCCCCTTTTCCGGCTCTCCTGTCTCCGGATCAAAGAAAAATGTATGATAAGCAGAATAATCTGGACGAATAAGAACCTTTAATGCTGTATGAATGTGGGCATCTGCTTTTTCTTTATAAATGGGGTTTCCAGTCTCTTCACTGGCCCAGTAAAGAAGCGGTAGATTTAACAGACAGTCAATAATAAGCCGATAATTTCCCGGCTCATTTAATGCGCCCCATGCCTGTAAAAACTGGCCTTTTTCATGAAATCGCTCTAACAGCATATCTGCTGCCATCAGTGCCGTTTTTTTTGCTTCCAAGTCCCCTGTTAATTTATAAGCTGCCACGCAGGACGGACTGTATAAAAATCCCAAATCATGAGTATCTGTTTCAATCCGGTGTTCCGCTCTGTCTCGGAAACTTTTTGTGTGTACCATTGCGGTTTCTAAAAATTTCTTATTTTCTGTGTATTCATATGCCAGCCACAATTCTCCTGTCCAAAATCCGTTGGTCCACTGATTATTCTGTGCTTCTGTATAAAACTGGTTGGTACTGAAAATGTGTTTAAACCTGGTTCCAAATCTGCTGAGCGCAAATTCAGACTGATTTGCCGCCATATCCAGCGCTTCTTTAACTTCTCTTTCTGTAACCATTTTATACTGTTCAAATTCTTGTAAATTCATTCTATTCTCTCCTTATAGATTACAATTATCGAGTCTCTACCTGTGTTTTAATCACAGTTATTCCCGGCTTAATATCGAACATCATAGCAGGAATCACTGTATTTTTATAAAGTACATTGGTGTTAGGGTCCGCAGCGATTATATACGGTACTCCTATTTGTCTGTCATCCTCTGCTTGTATGAAAGATTTTACTCTGCAAAACTGACAGAGATTTTTAACCTGAACGTCTCCTCCTTCTGCCGACACTTCAAACCCTGGTTCTGACTTTGCTATTGCAAATCCACATTCGTATGCTTTATAAAAATCCTTGCTTTCAATCACGTGTTCCCGTATATGCCCAAAAGGAGCAGGCAAAATGGTTGTTTCAATAACCACTCCTTTTATCGGACTCCACTTTGAGTAAATTCGATCCTCGTAAATTTTATAATCCAAACTTCTAGTCCGAACATAAACCCGCTGTTCTCCTTCTGGAACTAATGCCAGCATACTATCTGGCGCTGCTTCTGAAATGTTTTCAGATGAATGAGCTATCGAAAATCCAAATCGCGTAGAATAAACAAACTTTCCATACTTTTCCACAAAATGTCCCAGAACATTCTGGTTATACACAGCAGGAACATATCCACAGGCTTCTTTTCCCCAATGCTGTACCAACATATCTGCATGTACCATTGGATGTATAAAATCCAGCGGCGGAAGTTCTTTTTCCTCTGCCTTCCAGTACGGATGTTCATCTTCTAATGCCAAAATCAAAAATACTTTCAAACACCAATATGGACTTCCTGGTGCATTATACTTTTCTGCCATGGATAAATTCGCATACCCGTACCCTACGCTTAAAACTTCATCTCCCTGAAAAATATCTTTTTTTATCCAATAACGGATATTTCGATTAATAATTCCTTTTATCTCACCAAATTCCAGTTCTGCTGCATCAGAAAACAATGCAGCCGACCAGGATGCCGCCTGAGCAAACCGGTAGGTTAGAGAACGTCCATAAGGCAACGCCGCTCCTGTCTTATCAAACCAGTAAACAAATTCCCTCTGGAATTTTCTGGCTCTGTCTTTTAATCGTATACACTGTCCTCTGTTTTCTTCTGTCTCTGCAAAAACCACAAAAATTTGACTGTAAAACTCCATTGCAAAGGCACTGTAGTAATCCTTTTGTCTGGATACTCCGTCTACGTACCAGCCATCGCCTAAATAACACTGTTCCATATATTCCAAATCAGATTTCAAAAGTTCTTCACTATATGGGCATTTTCTATTCTTCAATGCCAGATTTACTAATATTCGGAAATAGTACCAATTACATTTTGGAAGTTCATGATGATTGATCTGATAAAGCCAGGATGCAATATGTTCCTTTTGCCGCTGATTAAATGGCTCCCACAAAATATGGGGTGCCATTAAAAGGCCACATGCAATAGGAGCCATTTCGACAAATCGCTGATCACAATCTCCACATTCTCCCCAATATTCTTTATTTTTAGGATCGGTGCCGGCTAAAAGACCTTTTTGATATTGTTTTTCCCAAAATTCATCTCTTCCTCCGCCAGCCCAAAAGGGTACCAATCCCCAAAGAGGTCTGGCAAAAGCCTCCATTTCAATGATTTCTTCTGGATAAGAAGCTCCGGCACCCTTTAAGTATACTTTAGCACCATTTTCGCTGTATCGTCCTTTCAATGGCTCCAGCAATTTTAACAGCAAACGTTGATAGTCTTCTTTTGTATGCATTTATATTCCTCCATACATATTACGAAATTCCTCTGGCTGAAACGATGGAACGTCCAAATGATCTCCGGTCTGTATCATATGGTGAGCCAGATCTGCTGCCAAACTTTTCGCCCGGTCATCATACTCTGGATCAAACATCAAATTTATGGTTTCCTGTCTGTCTTCAGATAAATGATACAATTCATAATAAGTCTCGTCTTTAAAGAAATCTACAATCAGTTTATACTCTCCCTTTACAATACACCGCTGGAAATTTGACAATGCACCATTTCCGTCATATTGAATAAAAGCAGTTCCCTCTTCATTTCCTTTATAATCTCCTGAAATTAATGGCATCAAAGACGTTCCATCCATAGCATTAGACGGATGAATATCCAAAAACTCACATAAAGTAGGCATAAAATCCACATGACTAACTGTCTGTGAAATTTTGGTTCCTTTATAGTTTCCATGCGGAAACTTCATAAAAAGAGGTATTCTTGCCGCTTCTTCATACATACACATCTTTTGGAATAATCCATGAGATCCCAGCATTTCTCCGTGATCACTTGTGAATACGATTAAGCTATCCTCATAAATTCCCTGGGATTTTAATTCATCTATAAGTTGTCCTACATATTTATCCAGCATGGCAACCAAACCCAGATAAACTCTCCACGCTTCTTTCCAGTGTTCTCTATCATAACGTGCACCTACTACCCCTGGAAGGTTATACATCTGAAGAGGAGACTGATGCGGATAATACACTCCTACATTTTCAGGCAGTTCGAAATCACTGTCTGTTACCTTACTAAACCAGGGTTCCGGTATCTGAAGAGGGGGATGAGGTGCTAAAAACATTGCATTTAACAATAAAGGACGACTGGTATCTCTTAAGCGGATTCCTTCCAGCGCCTTCTTTGCAAAATAACCATCAAAATAAAACTCTTCGCCAGGATCATAACAGCCCGTATTGGCATTCGAATAGCTTGCTACATGCGTAGCTTTGCCACTCACCATTTCCGGAACTCTCATTCGAAATGCAGGTCCTCCTGGCATAGGTTTTCCATGCTCTTTCAAAAACTCTTTATAACTCTCTTCCGTGGAAAACCATCTTGTCTTTGAATTTTCGCGCTTTTCCAGCTTTCCTCCTTCTGTAAACAGATGCTGTTTTCCACTATGAATGCTGTCCCAGTCCTTCTCCATCAATTCATATAAATTTTCAATTCCGGCTTTTACATTTCCCGCCTCAGCATCACCAGGCTCCCACGGATTAATCAAAGAACCGTTTCTGTTCGGAAACGTTCCAGTAAATACCACGCCTCTTGCCGGGACGCACAAGGGGCAGCCACAATAGGCCCTGTCAAAACAAACTCCCTCTTCCCCAATAGCATCAATATTCGGGGTAAATCCTTTTCCTAATACATCGGCCCGCAGCTGATCGGCCATAATAATAATAATATGTGGTTTCATATATCTGTCTCTCCTTTTGTTAAAACGAGAAAAGAGCGCTGCACCGGACTCAGTCATTTCCTCTGGCGCAGCGCTCTTCTAACTGGCTACTACTTATAAAACGGTTTTATTCTGCACTGTATCTTTCGTAGGCATTCTTATAAATTTCAATATAACGGTCTACATTCATATCTTTCAATTTTTTCTGGAAGCTGTCCCATTCTTCCTCTACTCCGCCTTCTACAATCCATCCGGCATACTTCTGTGCAACATACGAATCAATGTCTGTCTGAAGAACGCCGATTTCTTCAATTTCATCTTCTGTAAAGAATACGTTTGGATACATATCTTCTGCCGGAACATTGTACTGAGAGTAAAATTCATCCAGTTCTTTTCTTTCTGTTAAGTTTGCATTTAAATTCAGCTTTTCGATAATTGGCTTCATAACTGCAAATGTACCATCATTTCCAGGACCAAAATCATGAATCACGGTATCCAGTGTCGTGCCTTCCGGTAATTTCATCTGCTGGTATCTACCATCTTCTGTAACTTCTAAAGCATGTCCAATCAGTCCCTGACAAATTTCCAGAGATGTTTCTAAATCATAAGATTCATCAATCCAACGCATTAATACTTCTGGATGCTCTGCCTGATTGGTAATAGCAAATGAACCTTTAGAAATAATTTTGGCATCAACAGTTCTCCAAATCTGCTCTCCATTGGTGTTTACCAATGGTGCCATTGCTACATAATCGTCTTTATTTGCCGCTGCCGTAGCATTTCCGCTCCATCCCAGAAACATACCTACAATCTTACCTGGATCTTGAATTTTTGCGACATAAACATTAAAGTCATGAGTAAATACTTCTTTGTCAATTAAACCTTTTTCATATAAGGAATTGAACCAGGAAATTGCCTGCTTATACGGCTCTGTGGTTGGAGTATACACCACTTCTCCATCATTGATTACAAAATGATAAATATCATCCAGCTGACCAAATGTGCCAAACAAAGACTGGATTCCTTGCTGGCGGTTATATGGATCACTGGAACTCATACGGAAGGTAAATGGAATTTCATCATTTGGATCTCCATTTCCATTGGCATCCTGCTCCTTAAATGCCTGAAGAACTGCTTCAAATTCTTCTGGAGTTGTCGGTGCCTCCAGTCCCAGATTATCCAGCCAGGTTTTATTAATAAATAGCTTATCATGAGTTGTCGGATTCAGTTCATTGATAGTCGGCAATGAATATATATTGCCATCCGGAGCTGTAATCTGTTTGCGGTACTGAGGATTCTCATCTAAAATAGCCTTTAAATTTGGTGCATATTCATCAATCAAATCATTTAATGGAATCAGCATTCCCTGAGAAGCATATTTCATAATATCCACATCTGTTAAAATTCCCTGACCATAGAAAGCGTCCGGCAGTTTATTGCTGGCAAATAAAAGGCTCTTTTTTTCATTCCATCCATCATCTGAAGACATATTCCAATCAACTATTACATTGGTTTCTTTTTCTAAGTTTTGGAAAAATTCCAAATCCTTAAAATTTTTATTTTTCTGGGTACTTGCAGCAATTTCATAAGTAATCGGCTGGTTTACAATCGGAAGCCCTTCTTTATTCATTTCAAATCCTTCTGCGGCTGTCTCTCCTTCTGTGGCTGAAGACGCTGCAGCCGTTGTCTCACTTTCTGCTTTTGGCACACATGCCGTAAGTCCCGTTACTGCCATTGCAGCTGTTAACAGTAATGCAGTTGTTTTTTTCTTCATAGTTTCTTCCTCCTAAAAATAATATATGTTTTTGCATTAACCCTTTACAGAGCCAACCATAACTCCCTTTTCAAAGTGTTTTTGAAGAAATGGATAAATTACTAATACAGGCAGCGTGGAAATAATAATTGCTCCATACTTTATCAGTTCTGCGGCCTTTTGCTGTTCAATAATACTGTCTACATCTCCTAAACCTGAAGCCTGGTTTTGAAGCAGAATATTTCTCAATGTAAGCTGTAATGGATACAACCCTTCATCTCTTAAATAAATCATACCATTCATAAACTCGTTCCAATGTGCTACTCCATAATAAAGGACTAGTACTACAATAATCGTCTTTGATAAAGGTAACACGATTCTCGTGAAAAATTTAATATGGCTGCAGCCATCAATGGATGCTGCTTCATATAATTCTTCTGGAATGTTATTTTTAATAAAGTTAATCGCAATAATCAAATTAAATACATTAATTGCCGGAAGTAAAACCATAACCCATGGAGTATTGTAAAGGTTTAAATCATTCATCCATAAATATGTAGGAATCAATCCTCCCTGAAAATACATGGTAAACATAACGAAAAGAGTAATTGGTTTTCTCGCAAAAAACTTTTTGCGGCTAAGCGGATAGGCCAGCATCATTGTCAGAAAAATATTAATTCCAGTACCTACTACCGTATAGAAAATCGTATTGCTGTAAGAACGCCAAATTTTTACATTTTCAAAAATTTTCTGGTATCCAGTTGTATTAAATCCTACCGGCCAAAAGGATACCTGTCCATTATTGATCGCTACCGGGTCTGAAAATGATGCAATCACTATAAAATATAGTGGGTATAGCACACAAAGAGCTACTAGTCCTAAAATGCCGTAATTAATAACATCAAAAGCTTTATCTGCAAATCCCTGGCTCCAGAAATTTCTATGCAGTCCTTTTTTTTCTTTTTTCATAAAACATTCCCCCTTACCACAAACTGCTGTCTGTTAATTTCTTTGAAATGTGGTTTACTGTTACCAGGAGAATAATATTTACCAGATTATTGAACAGATTAATTGCTGCAGAATAGCTGTACTGAGCATCAATCATACCCACTTTGTAAATATACGTAGAAATAATCTCACTGGCTGCCAGATTCTGTGCATTCTGCATCAAATAAGCCTTTTGGAAACCAAGACTCATAACCTTTCCCATTTCCAGAATCAGCATCATTACTACAGTAGGAAGAATCCCTGGGATATCAATGTGACGAATTCTCTGCCATTTGCTGGCTCCGTCTACCTGTGCTGCTTCATATAAATCCGGGCTGATTCCAGCCAGTGCCGCAATATAAATAATGGCGCTCCATCCTGCATTCTGCCATATACCGGATATTACGAAAGTCATTTTAAAATATTTTGCATCTCCTAAAAAGAAAATTGGATCCCCACCAAACAACTGGATTACATTATTGATGATTCCGTTTCTTGGAGATAGGAAGATATAAAGCATTCCTGTCAATACTACAATCGAAATAAAATGCGGGCAATACGCAACCGACTGAACAAATTTCCGAAATTTCTTATTTTTTGTCTGATTCAGCATAATGGCCAGAATAATTGGTATTGGAAATCCTAACAAAATTTGCAGGAAACTAAGACCCAATGTATTTTTAATTAATGGCCAAAATTGTGATGATGAAAAAAACCGTTTAAAATGTTTCAGCCCTACCCATTCGCTCCCCCATATTCCATCTACTGCACGAAAATCTTTAAATGCAATTTGTACACCGTACATTGGAATATAGTGGAAAATAACAAAATACAGTAGTGGAAGCAGACATAGCAAAAGTAACTGCCAGTCCCTTTCTAATGCCTTTTTTGCTTTTTTCCTCATAGTACTAATCTCCTCCTAATACTCTTACGTTTTCTGATGATGCCAGTATATAATTCTTATTTTCCGTTTGCAATTCGCAATATTTTCCTCATCCATTTTGAAATAAAAAAGTCTTCTAAAAATGTATATATTTACCATTTTATCATTTGTCATTTTTTGCTTATGTGCAGATTTTGCACTATAATTTGTATCGTTTTTCCTTGATTTTTAGCCAATATTTTATTTTTCAGACTTTTTGCATTTCTTTTCCCCCTTGAATTCATATTTTGTTTCATCTATAATATCAGCAGAAAGAATGTAAAATTCTGTTATCTATTTTTACGAAATGAGACATTATAATTTATGGAAAAGCTAAGAAAAAAATTTAATTTTGGTCATCAATATTTTCGTCACCTGTGTTCCTATATGACTATCCTTTTGATTCCTTTGGTAATCCTGACTTTTTTCTATTCTTCCCGTTTTATGAAAAAGTTTTATAACGAAATATTTGAAACAGTAGACTTAGAACTGATTCAGATTGGAACACAACTAGAAAATCAATGGTCCTCTATGCAGGGTATTGTCAACCAGTTAGCATTAACAGGAATTGGGCATCAGGCGTCCCTTGCCCAATCTCCTTTGGAACTGGAACCTGTCATTGATTATCTATCTGGCTTTTGTACTGCCAACCCATTTATTACAGATATTACCCTTATTTTGGATAATCAGGATTATGTTTCCAACCGATCTACTACCTGCAAAAAAGATTACTATTTTGACAGGATGTTTCAAATTTCCGATATGAATGGGACTGCACTTCAGGAACTATTGCCAACCTATCATTCTCCTATATGTATACCTGGTCAGATTGTTTATAATTTGGGAGTTGATCCCCATAAAGAAGATTTCCTTATTTTTGTATTTCCGCTTTTTACAGATTATCAGAAGCAAGAGGGATCTGTCTTATTTTTTGTAAAGGATTCTTCCATTCAGAGTTTTTGGAGTAAAAAGTTAGAAACATATCAGGCTCAGATTTATGTTTTAGATCAGAATGGAACTATTATCGCCGATTCGCAGACCAATCCACAGGCCATGATGGATTCCTCTTCTGATTATATTGTCCGTACTCATACCTCTGGAAAAAATGGCTGGTCCTATTTAGCATATATACCAGATCGTTCTGCTACCTTTTCCCAGGTTTCCTCTATCACGAGAGAATTTATTCTGGCAATTGTATTGACTCTTTTTTTATCCAGCTTTGCGATCTATGTGCTTCAAAAGGTCAACTATGCTCCAGTGCGCCGTCTTATGAATAAGGCAAAACAATTTACACCAGAAAGCGGTTCTAAAGACGAAATGGCTGCGATCTCCAACGCTTTGGATTTTCTGTCTAATCAAAATAATACGCTTTCCACAAAACTGGAAAAAAGTCTGACTGCTGTAAAAAATGAGCGAATTTATCGGCTTCTTTCCGGCAGCTATAGCTCCAGAGAGGATTTTAACCTGGATTGTTCGGAACTGGATTTATTCCTTCCCAATCCTTATTTTGCAGTTATTATTTTAATGCTTCATCAGCCGGCTGCAGATTTGGACAAGCTTTCTTATGAAGTAAAAAGTATTTTTGAAAACTCTTATACCTACTATTACCTTCATACATTTCATTCTAATCAAATTGTACTTTTGACAAATCTTGCAAATATGTCTGATTCTCTGGAAAAGCCGCTTCAAAAACTCCAGACATATCTGCAAAAAAATTATCATATACTTACCACAATTGGTGTGGGCCGCATTACCAATGATACTGAGCAGATTGCCCAATCCTATATTGAAGCTTCCAGTGCTTTGGATTATCGTTTTGTAAAAGGAAATGGAACCATTATCTACTTCCAGGAAATTATCCGCTGGGATCAAGCTTCTGTGCTATATCCTAACCAAGAATTTGAAGCTTTGAAAAATGCCCTGATCTCTCATAATGAATCGGTAATTCATACTTCCATTGAAAATATCATTATTTTTATGGAACAAAACCAGATGCCCCTTTATTTGGCCAGAGGTATTTGTTTTGAACTGATCCGCCTGGTTAATGAACACTGTCAGGGACAAAAAAGTGTTGCCGGTAATTCTCCTATTGAGTTGTCTGGAATGGAAACTGCCCAGGAAATCATACAGCTTCTTCATAGCTGGAATGCGCAATTAAAAGTTCTTACGGAACAGGCATCAAAAAAAGCAGTCATCGAAGATGTATTAGTATACATAAACGAAAACTGCCTGCGGTGTGATTTCTCTGCTTATGAAGCAGCGGAATATTTTCATATGGCACTTCCTGCTTTCAGTAAATTTTTTAAAGACAGTACCGGTCAAAATGTAATGGATTACACCATCTATATGCGGATTCAAAAAGCAAAAGAGCTCTTGTCGCATACTGATTTGCCTTTAAAAGATATTGGAGAGCAAGTTGGATATTATAATGTATCCAGTTTTACGAGACGATTTAAATTAAATCAGGGGATTACCCCAAGTGAATACCGGAAAATTTCTGCATCGAAAGCAGATTAAAAATGTTGAATTTTGTTATCATAGGGGCTTGAATTTTAGCCCCTACCTCCTCTATAAATAATACCTGGGCTTTCCTGCACTCTTTCTGCCGTATTCAATGGCCTCTGCCGGACAACAGCTGATACAAGCCATGCAATGGGTACAGTCCCTTCCCCATTCCGGTTTTCCATCTTTCATCTTAATATTTTGCAAAGGACAGATTTCTTTGCAGTTTCCGCAGCCAATACAATTGTTTTTGGCATAGAACCCATCCGCTTTCACAAATACTTTGTAAAACACCGGATTTACCACTGTACTTAAAAATTTATCCAGTATGCTGGGTTTCGAAGCCAGAAATGTTTTTCCCTCTGCAATCATATGCCCGGCTTCTTTAATGACTGGATCTGCCTTTTTTATAATCGCTTCTGCTTCTTGTTTATCCGGTGTCTGGAACATAGCAATATAATTTTCCGGCATGGTAATCCCCATGGTTCCCATATAGGAAAAGGATTTTTCTCTGCAAAGTTTTTTAATATATCCAGCTCCATTTCCGATTCCGGAACCGCAGTTCATAAGAAACCAGACCTTCTCTGTACTTGTAAATTCCGTTTTTCTTATCCATTCTTCCGCAACTCTTGGAATCCTCCAGCCATAGGTCGGCAGTACAAAAACAATTCTTCCGTCTGTCTGGATCGCCTGAGTATCTCTTGTCTGTATTTTCTCATTAATAGATACCAATTTATCCTTTGTAATCGATGCGATGACTTTTGCAATATATCTGCTGTTCCCAGTGCCTGTGAAATACAGTATCATATCAAAACTCTCCTATATCCGTTCCTATGTACTACTTACATACATCTATCCAAGCGATTGCACCTGCACAGCGGCAGAGTTCTTCACAAGTCAGTTCTATCGCCGAATTTGCGCTTCCGCAGGCCGGAAAAACTGTGTTAAAGCGTTTCATTGATTCATCCAGATAAACCTGTGTATTATCCGGATTTGCAAACGGACAGACACCTCCCGGGGCGTGTCCTGTCAATTTTTCCACATCTTCAGCATGAAGCATTTTTGCCTTCATTCCAAAATAATGCTTGAATTTGCTATTGTCTATTTTTTTATCTCCTGCTGTAACAATAATAATACAGCCTGTGCCTTCTTTCTGATAAAAAGACATACTCTTTGCAATTCTTGCACCTTCTACTCCAAGCGCCTGTGCCGCCAGTTCTACTGTAGCACTGGACACTGGAAACTCCTTAATTTCATTTTCTTTTCCAAACTTTTTTAAGTATGTTTTAACTTTTTCAATCGCCATAATGATTCTTCCTGTGTTATTTTATTTAATATCTTGCAGCTTCCATGTTTGTCTTTTTATCAAAAAGACAGAGTTCTGCGCCATCTTTTATAGATTCGTCATTTATTATTTTAAAGTAATATTGACGATGATTTTTTTAATTGGAAATGGCAAAATTTATATCCCTCAGTAAGCTCTCTCCATTTAAAATGAGATTGGGATTTCCTCCATGTTCAAACAAAAGAGCTAGTGTATCTGCTACAACATATCCATTGTCTACATATTCATATGCAGCCCTATTTACCTTTTCTATTTCAGGCTGCATTTTCCTTAACTCATCACAAAAAAATCTCAAATTAAATTTTTTCGTAAACAGCATTGTAAAAATACCATGTTCCCGTTCTGATAACAGCATTCCTTACTCCTCTTCTGAGATAACTATGCTTTTCCTATCTTGCGCTTTCTGTACAACTCTGTTACAATGAATTATACATCAAAAAGATTTTTTATACAAACTATTATTAAACATCAGAGGATCTTCATTATGTCAAATGAAAAAATCTATGGAATGCTTTTCTCAAAACTGTACCCTATGCTGATTGCAAAAGCAGAACGAAAGGGACGAACCAGGGCAGAAGTTGATGAAATAACCTGCTGGCTGACCGGATATACCACTGGTCAGCTTAGTGAACTGATGCAGTCTGATATTACTTACGGCGATTTCTTTCGGAATGCCCCTGAATTAAATCCAAACCGGAAGCTGATAAAAGGCACTATCTGCGGAATCCGCGTGGAAAACATTGAAGAACCTCTTATGCAGGAAATCCGTTACTTAGATAAGCTTGTAGATGAACTTGCCAAAGGGAAATCCATGGAAAAAATATTTCGGAAATAAGCGATGTTGCTATGAGTAACTATTTTGGCCAGCAGTTTGCTGCATTCAACTATGAAAAGAATATTTTGATTATTGAAAAAACTACATCTTCTGGCAGATGAAGTTCCTCCAACGCGGCTTTTTCATGCCCTGCGTCAACCTGTCTTTATAACAGTGCGGCGCAGGGATTTTTTATTATCTAAAAGGAGACAATCTATGAATTTACTGGAACAGTGTCAGAAATGGAATGAAAATTTTGCCATCTGCCTATTTTTCTAAAGTTTGAGTTCCGTTCAAATAATCTTCTCCCCATTTACATAACTCATCTAATATTGGTGTAAGGCTTTTTCCAAAATCCGTCAATGAATATTCCGTTTTGGGTGGTATTATAGGATATACTTTTCTGTTTATAAGACCGTCCTTTTCTAGTTCCCGTAATTGTTGTGCTAACATTTTATCTGTTGCCTTTGGCATTCGTTTATGCAATTCACTATATCTTAAAGTCTTTCCCATCAAGTGCCACAGAATAACCGCCTTATATTTTCCACCGATTAGCTGAATCGTTGCTTCAACCGGACAATTATATCCACTACAACTTAAGCTCATAATATCACCTTACTTTCTTTTTGGATAGTATATTCCTAAATAGTGCGTTCTTGCTCTATTTTTAGATATAGGTATAATTATAGTATAGGTTGACCTGAATCACAATACAAAGGAGATTTTGAAAATGGAATTTTTAGAACTTGCTAAAAAAAGATATTCTGTTAGAGCATATGATAACAGACCTGTTGAAAAAGAAAAACTTGATAAAATTTTAGAAGCAGCTCATGTGGCTCCGACAGCAGCTAATTTACAGCCGGTAAAATTGATTGCCGTTCAGGAAAAAGAGCAGTTAAATAAGCTTGCAAAGGCAGCTAATATTTATCATGCTCCATTGGCGATTATTGTATGTGCTGACCATGAAAAAGCATGGGTGCGTCCATTTGACCAGAAGCAGACTACTGATATTGACGCTTCTATCTTAACAGACCATATGATGTTACAGGCTACAGAACTCGGACTTGGTACTGTATGGGTATGTTACTTCAAGCCAGATATTGTAAAAAAAGAGTTTCATCTTCCCGATAATTTGGAACCAGTCAATATCTTAGTTGTTGGATACGGAAAAGAACCCGAAGCCAGCTCAGAACGCCATACTGCTACCCGTATTGCCATAAATAGTTTAGTATCTTATGATTACTTATAATGAAAATATTATAAAAGAAACTTAATGTATTACGTGCCATAGATGAGTTTCTATATCCTCTATGGCACACTTTTATTTCACAAATATTTTTGTAATTTAAAGTCCCCTGCTGCTGTTATAATTTTTCTAAAAAATTAGAGGCAGAATATAATAAATAGACCAAAGTTATTTTAATTGATTTCTGGTTGTACACTTTACTTGGGGGTAAAGTAAAAAACAAATAGGCATAGAGATTCAA
>CAJMQQ010000028.1 GCA_905215625.1 uncultured bacterium | reverse complement strand
GGCAACGGACTCTGACTCCGTCATTTCAAGGTTCGAATCCTTGTAGCCCAGCTTTCAGAGCTTTCAGCGTTTAGACAGACGTTTTGAAGCTCTTTTTTAATACAGTTTCAATTGTGTAAAGAAATAACTTACTACTGGACAATAGAATCAGAATCAGATATAATGGTATGTGATTTTAGAGTGAGGACGTATATGTATCGGTTAGACAGCAGGATTCGTTATAGTGAGACAGATGAAGAAGGATTCCTGACGATGACGGGAATCATTAATTATTTTCAGGACTGCAGCACTTTTCAGTCAGAAGACTGCGGTGTAGGACTGGAATTTTTGAAAAATGAGCACAGGGCATGGCTGGTGTCTTCTTGGAGAATTATAGCAGACCAGTATCCAAGACTTGGGGACAGGGTACAAATCGTGACCTGGCCTTATGCATCTAAGGGAATTTACGGATACCGCAATTTTGCTATTCTTGACAGGGAAGGCAATTATCTGGTAAAGGCCAGTTCCGTCTGGTTTATGTGCAGTACGGATACCCTGCTCCCGGTTCGGGTTCGCGAGGAGGATGTGGCTCCTTACGGCGCAGAAGAACCTCCGTTAGAGATGGGAGAAGCTCCGAGGAAGATTGCATTGCCCCAGACGTTTATCCAGGGAGAACCGGTTACCATAAATCGTTACCACATTGATACCAATCATCATGTAAATAATGCCCAGTATATAGAAATCGCTCGTCAGGCATCAGGGATGCAGGGGCGTATTCGGGAACTGAGAGCAGAGTATAAAAAAGCGGCTGTCCTGGGAGACATCATGATTCCAAGAGTATCTGCGATAGAGAACGGTCATATCCTTTCTCTGTGCAATACAGAAGGAAAACCCTATGCGGTTGTATGGATGCAGTATGAACCATAAGACTTTTCGGACAGCAGAGCAGGAAAGGCAAAGTTTATGATTGAGTTAGGAAAGGTACAGGAGCTGGAAGTTGTCCGCATTAAGGAATTTGGCGTATACCTTAGTGAAAGCGCCAAAGAGGGAGCCAGCGTCCTTCTTCCCAAAAAGCAGGTTCCGGAGGGAACCAGAATCGGCGATAAAATTACAGTCTTTATCTATAAAGATTCAGAGGATCGTCTGATTGCCACAGTGGGCATACCAAAATTGCAGGTTGGGGAAACCGCAGTATTAGAAGTAAAAGAAACTTCCAAAATTGGTGCGTTTCTGGATATGGGATTGGAAAAAGATTTGCTTCTTCCGTTTCGTGAGCAGAGCCATCCAGTCCGGAAAGGCGAGAAATGCCTGGTTGCATTATATGTGGACAAGAGCAGCCGCCTGGCAGCAACCATGCGGGTGTATTCCTATATGAGCAATGAGTCTCCGTATAAGAAAGACGATCAGGTAAAGGGCCGGATTTATGAGATTAATGAAAATCTGGGCGCATTTGTGGCAGTCGACAACCGCTACTACGGACTGATTCCGAAAAAGGAACTGTTCCAGGATTTCCATGAAGGCGATGAGATAGAAGCCAGAGTGATCCGGGTACGTGAAGATGGCAAGCTGGATCTGAGCGTGCGTCAGAAAGCTTATATGCAGATGGAGTCTGACGCAGTAAAAGTAATGCAGGTCATTGAGGAGTTTGACGGAGTTCTTCCGTTTAACGATAAAGCAAGACCGGAGACCATCCGGCGGGAATTTAACATGAGCAAAAATGAGTTTAAACGGGCAGTAGGAAAGCTGCTGAAAGAAGGGAAAATCCGTATTACGGAAAAATCCATCCAAAAAATATAGGAGGAGTATGGTGGACTCGATAGACTATTATAATAAATACGCAGTAAAATTCTTTGAAGATACGGTAGATTTGGACATGACTCCAATCATCGGAGAGTTTTTAAACGAGATGGACGAGGGAGCGACCATCCTGGATATGGGATGCGGTTCCGGCAGAGACAGCCTCTATATGTATGAGCTGGGATATGATGTTACGGCTATGGACGCATCTTTAGAAATGTGTCGGCTTGCAGAGGTACATACTGGTCTGGAAGTTCTTCAGATGAAGTATGAGGATATGGAGTTTGACGATGTGTTTGACGGTATCTGGGCCTGCGGAGCGTTTGTCCATATTCCAAAAGACGAGATGCCGGCAATTTTAAAGAAAACAGCAGCAGCCTTACAAGAGCAGGGAATCCTGTATCTTTCCGTCCGTCTGGGCAATTTTGAAGGCTTTCGGGGAGAACGGTATTTCAGCGATTATACAGAAACGGAAATCAGGGACTTGTTAGAGGACACTGGGAAGTTTACCATTGAAAAGCTGTGGATTACTGCAGATGTGAGATCCAACCATCCGGACACACGGTGGATTAATGTATTAGCAAGAAAAAAATAGAGATACTAACAAGGGAGCGAGGTTTCGTTCCCTTTTGTTATCATATAGGAAACGTTGTTTCTATATAGAAAGGGGAGGGGAAATGAGCATTTTTCACAGCAACAAGCATCCGGTCTGGGCAGATTACCTGCTTCTTACCATAGGGTCACTGATTATTGCAATTTCCGTTAAAAACATTTTTGATCCAGCCAATATGGTAATCGGCGGGGCATCCGGCCTGGCGATTATTCTAAAAGCAAAATTCGGTATTCCTCTGTGGCTGACCAATACCCTGTTTAATGTGCCGTTATTTATAGGTGCATATAAGGTAAAAGGCTGGAAATTCATTAAAAGAACCGTGTATGCCACGGTTGCCCTGTCAGCATGGCTGTACGTGATTCCGGATGTGCCGTTTGTAGCAGACGATTTGCTCCTTGTGGCACTGTACGGAGGAATTGTGTGCGGAGCAGGAACCGGAATGGTGCTTTTAGCCATGGCTACTACAGGAGGAACGGATACCCTGGCGGCGTTGATTCAGCCTCTGATGCCTCATTATTCCATAGCGCAGATTATGATGGTACTGGATACGCTGATTGTGTTAGCTGGTCTTTCCACCTTTGGACTTCATCTGGCCCTATATGCCATGATTTCAATTTTTGTACTGACGAAAATTTCAGATAGTATTATAGAAGGTTTGAAGTTTGCAAAGTCCATTTATATTATTTCAGACCACTCTGAAATCATTGCCCAGACCATTATGACGGAGATGGGCAGAGGAGTTACGGGAGTTGCGGTAAAAGGTATGTACTCTGGCGAAGGCCGTCAAATGCTGTACTGTGTTGTTTCAAAAAAAGAAATCACCCAGATAAAGGAAATTGTTGCCAGATTTGACAGAAGAGCGTTTGTAATTGTCGAAGATGCAAGAGAAGTTTTAGGCGAAGGATTTATGGAATATTAGAATTGATGTAAATGATTGCACAAAATAAAAGAAATCTTTTGGACATTTTTTCCCACCATTCCACTCGGGTGTACAAATTAGCCAATAAAAAAAAGGATTTTTAGTAATTTAAAGAATAGCAAAAAAGTCCGGATTCGGGTATGATTATAACATCACTTGAGACGCCCCATAAGTGGGGAGGAGGCGTCTGAACCAAAGAGTTGTTAAATAAGTAGGAGGATTTTGCAATGGCTAGTTTATCTTTAAAGAATGTTACCAAAAAGTATCCAAATGGTTTTGTTGCAGTACATGACTTCAATCTGGAAATTGCAGATAAAGAGTTTATCATTTTCGTAGGTCCGTCTGGTTGTGGTAAGTCCACCACCCTTCGTATGATCGCTGGTCTGGAAGATATTTCTTCTGGTGAATTATACATCGATGGCAAGCTGATGAACGACGTTGAGCCAAAGGACAGAGATATCGCGATGGTATTCCAGAACTACGCTCTGTATCCTCATATGTCTGTATATGACAATATGGCATTTGGCTTAAAGTTAAGAAAAACTCCAAAGGATGAGATTGATAAATTAGTTCACGAGGCAGCAAGAATCCTTGACCTTGAGCATTTATTAGACCGTAAGCCAAAGGCTCTGTCCGGTGGTCAGAGACAGCGTGTTGCTATGGGACGTGCTATCGTTCGTAGTCCTAAGGTATTCCTGATGGACGAGCCGCTGTCCAACCTGGATGCTAAGCTGAGAGGCCAGATGCGTATTGAGATTTCCAAACTGCATCAGAGACTGGAAGCAACCATCATCTACGTTACCCATGACCAGACCGAGGCTATGACCTTAGGTACCAGAATCGTTGTTATGAAAGACGGCGTTGTTCAGCAGGTAGATTCTCCTCAGAATCTGTACGACAAGCCATGCAACAAGTTCGTTGCTGGATTTATCGGCGCTCCTCAGATGAACCTGTTAGATGCAGTAGTTGGCAAGTCCGGTTCTGAAGTTACTTTAAGCTTCGGCGGCAACACCATCGCTCTTCCAGCTGAAAAGGCTAAGAAGTTAGAGGATGCTGGATATGTTGGAAAGACCGTTACCTTAGGTATCCGTCCAGAAGATTTACATGATGATGAAGCAGCTTTAGCAAGCAATGCAAAGAGCGTAATCGAAGCAACCATCCGTGTATACGAGATGTTAGGTGCAGAAGTTTACTTATACTTTGATATTGACGAGACCAGCTGTACTGCAAGAGTAAATCCACGTACCACTGCAAGACCTGGCGACAATGTAAAACTGGCTCTGGATATGACCAAGGCTCACATTTTCGATAAGGAAACTGAGAAGGTTATCTTAAACTAAATTTCATAAATTTTTTGAAAAATTAAGCAAGCGGGATATCTCCTGCTTGCTTTTTTTGTATATTTGCTTTAATATATAGTTATATTATGGGTATATGTGTAAAATTGACCAAAAGGAGAGAGATGCCATGATTTCAAATCAGATACTTCAGACAACAATTGAAGGATTAAAAGGGATTACCAGAATTGATTTATGTATTTGTGATATTGAAGGAAAGGTATTGGCGTCTACGTTTTCTGATGCAGAGGAATATGAAAGTTCTATTTTAGCTTTTGTAGATTCTCCGGCAGACAGCCAGGTCATTCAGGGATACCAGTTTTTCAAGGTATTTGACGAACACCAGTTAGAGTACATCCTGTTAGCAAAGGGCGGCAGTGATGACGTATACATGGTGGGCAAACTGGCTGCGTTCCAGATTCAGAATCTGTTAGTCGCATACAAAGAACGATTTGATAAAGACAACTTTATTAAAAACCTGTTATTAGATAATTTGCTGTTAGTAGATATTTACAACAGAGCAAAGAAACTGCATATCGAAACAAACGTCAGACGTGTGGTATTTTTAATTGAGACCAAAAACGAGAAGGATGTCAACGCATTAGAGACCGTAAGAAGCCTGTTTGCAACAAAGACCAAAGACTTTATTACGGCTGTCGATGAAAAGAACATTATTCTGGTAAAAGAAGTGAAGCCAGGCGAGACCTATGAAGATCTGGAAAAGACTGCCAACACCCTTTTGGATATGCTGAATACTGAGGCAATGACCAAGGTGCACGTAGCATTTGGTACCATTGTCAATGAGATTAAAGAAGTTTCCCGTTCCTACAAAGAAGCAAAGATGGCTCTGGATGTAGGAAAGATCTTCTACAGCAACAAAAATGTAGTGGCTTACAGCAACTTAGGTATCGGACGTCTGATTTACCAGCTTCCGCTTCCGTTGTGCCGGATGTTTATTAAGGAGATCTTTGACGGCAAGTCTCCGGATGAGTTCGACGAAGAAACCCTGGCTACAATTAACAAGTTCTTTGAAAACAGCTTAAACGTATCTGAGACTTCCAGACAGCTTTACATCCACCGGAATACCCTGGTTTACCGTCTGGACAAGCTGCAGAAGAGTACCGGACTGGATCTTCGGGTATTTGAGGACGCCATTACCTTTAAGATTGCGCTCATGGTTGTGAAGTACATGAAGTATATGGAGAGCCTGGACTACTAATGATTGAGATTATTAATGTCAATAAAAGTTATGAAAACGGCACAAAGGCCTTAAAGAATATTAACCTTACCATTGATGATGGGGAATTTGTATTCATTATAGGGCGCAGCGGTTCCGGAAAGTCTACTCTGATGAAACTTTTGTTAAAAGAATTAGAGCCGACTTCCGGCCGCATTATTGTCAATGATATGGATCTTGGCAAGATGCCCAGGCGGTATGTGCCGAAATATCGCAGAATGTTAGGTGTGGTCTTTCAGGATTTCAGGCTCCTGAAAGACCGCTCTGTTTTTGAAAATGTAGCCTTTGCCCAGAGAGTCATCGGCGTATCTCCAAAACGGATTCGGGAATCGGTTCCTGCTATGCTTCGTATGGTAGGCCTGTCTTCCAAATACAAATCCAATCCCAGGCAGCTTTCCGGCGGCGAACAGCAGAGAGTGGCCATTGCCAGGGCGCTGATTAACCGTCCCCAGGTGCTTTTAGCAGACGAACCTACTGGTAACCTGGACAGCGGTAATACTATTGAGATTATGAAACTGCTGGAAAAGATTAACCGCAGGGGAACGACGGTTGTTGTGGTAACCCACAGCCATGAGATGGTGGAAATGATGGAAAAACGGGTAATTACCATGGATAGAGGCATGATTATCGGAGATACAGCATCAGAGGAAGTATGGTATGATTAGTTCATTTGGCTACAGCCTGAAACAGGGCTTAAAAAACATTGGCAGAAATATGTTGTTTTCTCTGGCATCTATTGCGACAATCGCGGCCTGTATTTTTTTATTTTGTCTGTTTTATGCGATTGTAGGAAATGTACGTCACAGTGCAGAGGCGGCTGAGACTACGGTGGGAATTACCGTTTTTTTTGACGAAGGATTGGAAGAAGCCGGTATTCTGGCTATCGGACAGGAAATTCAGTCCAGAGAAGAAGTAAATAATATGGTTTATACGTCTGCTGAGGAAGCGTGGGAAACGTTTCAGGCAGAGTATTTTGGAGATATGGAAGAACTGGCTGCGGGATTTGCAGACGATAATCCGCTGGCAGACTCTGCTTCTTATGAGATTTTCTTAAAGGACATCAGCCTTCAGGAAGAATTTGTGTCCTATCTGACTTCCATTGACGGAGTGAGAAAGGTTAATTATTCCAATTCTGCAGTAGCAGCCCTGGAAAATATCAACAAGATCATCGGTATTCTATCAGCCGCAATTATCGGTGTCCTTCTGGCAGTAGCAGTCTTTCTGATCAGCAATACGATTTCAGTGGCAGCGGCATTCCGGAAACAGGAAAACCAGATTATGAAACTGATTGGCGCTACTAACTGGATGATTCGGGCGCCGTTTCTGGTAGAAGGAGTGGTCATTGGCCTGATTGGTTCGATTCTGCCGCTGGCTGGAATCTACGTTCTTTACCAGAAGGCAGTTACGTATATAGATGCAAACTATAGGATTATGACAGGGATTTTCCAGCCTATGCCCATTGCAGATCTGTTCCCTTCTATGGTAGGAGTGGCTTTGACGTTAGGCGTGGGAATTGGCTTTTTTGCCAGCTTCTTTACCATAAGGAAGCATTTAAAAGTATAATTGAGGGTACTATATGAAAAAACACACAAGAGCAGGTCGGGAACTTTTGGCCTGCATTTTGTCAATGAGCCTGATTTTGCCTGGGACAGCCCTGGCAGTTACCAACCAGGACGTAAAAGACGCGAAAAATCAGGCGGCTTCTATTGAAGAAGAAAAGAAAAAGGCAGAGCAGACGCTGGCCGGACTAGAAAGTTTAAAAGCAGATACGGCAGCGTATGTGAAACAATTAGACGCCAGCTTAGAGCAGACTGCCCAGGAAATCTCCAACATTCAAAGCCAGATAGAAACGAAAGAAGGGGAGATTGCAGTTACAAAAGAGGAACTGGAAGCAGCAAAGCAGACGGAAGAAAAACAGTATGAAGCGATGAAACTGCGGATTCAGTATATGTATGAAAAGGGCGATACCAACTATATTGATATGTTGCTTGAGGCGGAAAGCTTTTCCGATATGCTGAACAAGGCAGAGTACATTAACCAGATTTCTCAGTATGACCGGAAGCAGCTGGACGCTTATGCTGCCACCAAAAACCAGATTGCAGAAAAAGAAGCAGTTTTAGAGGACGAACACGCCCAGCTTCTGGCTCTGGAAGACCAGGCAGAGGCAAAACACGCGTCAGTAGAGACGCTTTTAGCAGGAAAACAGCAGGAATTAAAGAATTACGAAAATAAAATTGCTTCTGCAGAAAACCAGATCAACGAGTATGAAAAAGACCTGGCTGCCCAGGAAGCAAAGATTAAGCAGATTGAAGCGGAAATCAGGCATCAGGAAGAAGAGGCCAGAAAAAAAGCGGAAGCGGCAGGCGAGACGTATAAGACAGCCAGCCTGGGAGATATTAAGTTTATATGGCCATGTCCGGCCAGCAGCCGGATTACATCCGGGTTTGGCGGAAGAAGTTCGCCGACAGAAGGAGCGTCTACCAACCATAAAGGAATCGACATCGGGGCTTCTACGGGAAGTAATATTTTAGCGGCAGCTTCCGGTACCGTAACCATTTCTACTTACAGCGCTTCTGCAGGAAATTATGTGATGATCAGTCATGGAGGCGGGGTTTCTACCGTATATATGCATTGTTCCTCCCGACTGGTCAGCGTCGGCGATAAGGTCAGTCAGGGCGACGTAATTGCCAAGGTTGGTTCGACTGGATATTCCACTGGCCCCCACCTTCATTTTGAAATCCGCAGCGGAGGCAGTTATGTAAATCCAAGCAAGTATGTAAGTCCGTAGGGAAACATAGAAAAGACAGAGATAGGAGAACAGCAAGTGGATAACAAAGACAGAGATAATAAATTTTGGAAAGGCGTTCTGGCAGGCGCGCTGGTAACTGCATTTGCAGGTCTGATTGTCGTAGGACTTTCTGCAGGAATCTTTCTGTTTGGAAACGGAATTATCCGGAAAGCCCAGAAACCAAAGGGGCCTGGCTATGAGCTGGAACAGCAGGCGTCCAATGAGTCAAACGTCAGCAACCAGACGTCTGCAGAGTCCAAAGAAGATGGGACAAAACAGGAAGGACTGGATTATCAGCAGATTGTTGCAAAGATGAAGATGATGCAGGCGTTAATTGACGAACGTTTTCTATTTGAAGAAGATTATCAAAAGGTAGAAGATACGATTTACCTGGGAATGTTAGCAGGACTGGGAGATCCATACACCACGTATTATACGCCGGAAGAATTAAACGAACTTCTGGAAGAAACGGAAGGGGAATACAGCGGAATCGGCGCGCTGGTAAGCCAGAACCGTCTGACCGGACTGATTTCTATTTTAAAAGTTTATGATGGAACTCCCAGCGCAGAGGCAGGGATGCTGGCAGGCGATCAGCTGTATAAAGTGGATGGAGAATCCGTCAGCGGTATGGATTTAGACGTTTTAGTCAACAGTAAGATCAAAGGCAAAGAAGGAAGTATCGTAGAGATTGAGGTGTACCGTCCATCTATTGAGGATTATGTTACCCTGGAAATTACCAGAAGAAAGATTGAAGTTCCAACCGTAGAATATGAAATGCTGGAGAACCAGATCGGTTACCTGATTATCAGCCAGTTTGATGTCGTAACAGAAAAGCAGTTTTCTGACGCAATCGAAGATATGAAAAATCAGGGTATGGAAAAGCTGATTATCGACTTGCGCAACAATCCTGGCGGCGTCATGCAGACGGCCCTGGCAATGCTGGACTATGTGCTGGAAGACGATATTACCACCTATCAGGATCCGTATGGCCAGAAGGAAAATGACGGAAAGACCCTTCTGCTCTATACGGCAGATAAGAATGAAAAAGGCGACAGTTTTAGCTGCAATGATGGAAAGAGCCTGGATATTCCGATTGTGGTGCTGATGAATGAATCTTCTGCCAGCGCTTCCGAAATTTTTGCAGGTGCGCTGAAGGACTATGATAAGGCAGAGATCGTAGGAACCACCAGTTTTGGAAAAGGCATTGTCCAGTCTCTTTTCCCACTGGGCGACGGTTCCGGAGTAAAGCTGACTACAGAGCATTATTACACTCCAAGCGGAGAAGATCTCCATGGAGAAGGCATAGAACCAGATGTAGAAGTACAGCCAAACGAGGATCTGCTGAAACGTCTGGTAGTCGAGCATGAGGCAGATAACCAGCTTCAGGCAGCTATTGACGTACTGGAAGAAGGGGTCGATGCGGCAAAAGAACGTCTGGAGGCAGAAAGCCAGACAGCAGAAAAAACGGCAGAAACGACGGAGGCAGAGGAATAATGCCGGTAAAATTTTATATGGCGCCTATGGAGGGAATTACCGGATATGTGTACCGGAATGCGTACCACCGGTATTTCTCTCCTATGGATAAATATGTGACCCCGTTTATTGTGCCGAACCAGAACCGGACGTTAAAATCCAGAGAGTTAAACGATATTCTTCCGGAACATAACAAAGGGATGAACGTGGTTCCCCAGATTCTGACCAATCAGGCCCAGGATTTTCTATGGTGTGCAGAAAAAATGGGAGAACTGGGTTATGGGGAAGTCAATCTGAATCTGGGATGCCCATCGGGAACTGTGGTTTCCAAAGGACGGGGTTCCGGTTTCCTGAAGGAGCCGGATAAGCTGGAGCAGTTCCTGGAGGAAGTGTTTTCCAAAACTTGTCAGGAAATCTCAATTAAGACCAGACTGGGAATGTATGACGAGGACGAATTTGGAGAATTGATGGAGATTTTCAATCGCTATCCCCTGAAAGAACTGATAATACATCCGAGAGTACGGGAAGATTACTACAAAAATGAGCCGCGTCTGTCTGCATTTGCCTATGGACTTCAAAAAAGCGCCTGTCCGGTCTGCTATAATGGAAATGTGGCCGGAACAGAGGACTTTTTAAAAATCCGGACGAGATTTCCAGAAGCGCAAGCCATGATGTTAGGCAGAGGACTGATTGCAAATCCAGGACTGACGGAACGGCTCCGGGAAGCAGAGGATGGACAGGAAATCCGGCTTTCTGGGGAGTTAAAAAAGCGTGTGTTTGAATTTCACAATGAAGTCCTGGCCGGGTATGAAGAGATTCTGTCCGGGGATCGGAACGTCCTGTTTAAAATGAAAGAATTGTGGGCCTATATGGACAACCTATTTGAAGGCGGGGAAAAGATAAAAAAGAAAATTAAAAAGTCAGAACGTTTAGACGAATATCAGAGTTATGTGGAAACCCTTTTTGACGAAGCAGCGTGGAAAGGAGAAAGGATATGATTTTGATTTGGAATCGTAGTTCTGTGTACAGAGGAAGAAATATGGGGGAGTGCGCCCGTATTCGGGATTTACTGTCTGCCAATAATCTGGATTACACCTGGAAGGTACATAACCGCAGCAGCAAATGGTCCGGCAGGTATGGCGGCGGTACGGTGCGAGCTCAGTTTGGCAGCGTCGGGGACTTAACTCCCTATGAGTATGAGGTGTTTGTTCATAAAAAAGACTATGAACTGGCAAAGCATTTGATTGAACAAAGCAAGTAAGAAACGACAAAAAAACTTCGCCCATATTAAGGCGAAGCTTTTTCGTTGATAGAGATTAGTCTAATTTATCTGGACAATTCTTTTAAAAGTGAAACGAAACGATGGGCTTCTTCTTCTCTTGTTGCCCAGGAAGTAACCAGGCGGATGACAGAGTGGCTGTTATCTGCCTTTTTCTGTACAGAAAATAAAAATTCTTTGGACAGTTTTTCAATCAGGGAATCCGGAAAGATTGGGAACAGCTGGTTGCTGACCGAATCCGAATCAAAGGAATAGCCGCATTCCACGATGCCTTGACGAAGGATAGCTGCCATTTTGTTGGCATGGGAAGCCAGGTCGTAAAATAAATTGTCTGTAAATAGTTCTTCAAACTGGATGCCCAGTAAAAAGCCTTTTGCGAACATAGCGCCTCTCTGCTTAATGGAAAAACGGAAATCTTCCTTTAATGCAGGATTTAAAATCACAAGTGCTTCGCCGAAAAGAGCGCCGTTTTTCGTACCGCCAATGTAGAAGACATCGGTAAGGCTGGCAATCTGTGCCAGAGTTAAATCATTGGCTGGACTGGTAAGAGCCGCTCCCATTCTGGCGCCGTCCATAAACAGATAAAGTCCATGGTCTTTGCAGAATGCAGATAAGGCGGTCAGTTCTTTTAAAGTATACTGGGTACCGATTTCTGTGGTATTGGAGATGTAAACCATTTTTGGCTGAACCATATGTTCATCTGTATGAAAATCCAGAGCCGTCTGTACCAGCTCCGGGGTCAGCTTTCCGTCAGGAGAAGCCATGGCAATGACCTTGTGGCCAGTAGCTTCAATGGCTCCGGTTTCATGGACATTAATATGTCCGGTTTCTGCGGCAATCACTGCCTGGTAAGGCCGTAAAGAAGAACCAATGACCAGCAGGTTGGTCTGGGTGCCGCCGGGAATGATGTGAATGTCAGCGGAATTGTCCTGGATTTCGTTCTGAATCAGTTCGATGGCATGGGCGGTATGGCGGTCCATGCTGTAGCCTGGATTTTGTTCCAGGCTGGCTTTGGAAATGGCTTCTAAAATACGGGAATGTGCTCCCTCACTATAATCATTATTAAAACTATACATGGCAAATAATGTTATTCCTTTCCGCTCCAGCAATAGGTGCAAAGTTTACAAGGGGACAGACCGATAGACTCTACCAGGTCGTCCAGCCGGTGGAAACGCAGGGTGGTAAAGTTCAGCCGTTTGCGGATTTCTTCAACCATTACTGCATAATTTTCACTGTCTGGGTCTGCATAATCAGCCAGAAGTTCCGGAGAGACATTGTCTCCTTCCCGTTCCCGGATAATTCTTCTGGTAATCAGATCCAGCTCAGAATTGGAACGGGAGAAGTTTAAATATTTACAGCCAAACAGAAGCGGCGGGCAGGCCGGACGGATATGGACTTCTTTTGCGCCGCTCTGATATAAAAATTCAGTGGTTTCGCTGAGCTGGGTGCCGCGGACGATGGAGTCGTCAATCAGCAGCAGACGGCGGTCACGGATCAGGGCGTCTACCGGAATCAGTTTCATTTTTGCAATCAGGTTCCGCTGTCTCTGGTTTTGAGGCATAAAGGATCTGGGCCAGGTAGGAGTATATTTAATAAATGGTCTGGAAAATGGAATGCCAGACTCATTTGCATATCCGATAGCGTGGGCAATACCAGAATCGGGAACGCCTGCAACACTGTCAGGCCGGACGGAATCATTCTGATCCCGCTGTGCCAGCAGACGTCCGCAGTTGTAGCGCATCTGCTCTACATTGACGCCCTCATAAGTAGAGGTGGGATAGCCATAATATACCCAGAGGAACGAACAGATCTTCATTTCTCTGCGGGGTTTGCTGAGACACTGGATTGCCTCAGGGGTAATCAGAACAATTTCTCCAGGGCCTAATTCTGAATAATCGGTATATCCCAGGTTGATGTATGCAAAACTTTCAAAGGAAACGCAGTAGCCGTCATCTTTTTTTCCAATGCTGAGAGAAGTACGGCCTAATCGGTCTCTGGACGCATAAATGCCTTCTGGTGTCAGAAGCAGGATACTCATGGAACCGTCGATGATTTCCTGGGCATAGAGAAGACCTTCTACCAGACTTTCCCTCTGATTGATAATAGAAGCGACTAATTCACTGCTGTTGATGCGTCCGCCGCTCATTTCCAGAAAATGAATGTGGCCGTTGTCATAAGCTTTGCGGACCAGTTCTTCTTCATTGTTGATTTTACCGACTGTGGCAATGGCGTAGCTGCCAAGATGAGACTGGATTAAAAGTGGCTGAGGATCCGTATCAGAAATAGAACCGATGCCCAGATTTCCTTCCAGTTCGTCCACATCCCGTTCGAATTTTGTCCGGAATGGGGAATTTTCGATATTATGAATTGAACGCTGGAAACCATTGGGGCCGTAAACTGCCATGCCGCCTCTACGGGTTCCCAGATGAGAATGATAATCGGTGCCAAAAAACAAATCCATGACACAACTTGATTTTGATACAACACCAAAGATTCCGCCCATTGAAGTAAGCTCCTTTCCATAATAAAAAACACTCTTAAGTGTAACATATATTACCAGGAATTTTCAATACAAAAAAATTATTAGAATTTCTAATGAGATACATAACAAAAATCAGGAAGTTAATGCGCTGCAATAATAAAGTAAGGAAAACTTAATTTGACTTCATGGAATGACTGGCTTAAACTGAAAAAAAGGGGGATTGACAAAATGCGACAGGAAGAATTAAGACGGGAAAGCAGAAGAAAAAGCAGCGGAGAATCCAGAAGGGAGGCCGACCAGACAAGGAGGAGAAAATCCAGGCGCAGCTCAGGAGGAAATCTGGCGGTATTGACTATGATCTGGTTTTTTGTGCTGATTATTTTTATGGGGATCGGAATTGTGATTGGATGGTTTTTGTGGGGAAAACCAGGCTCAGAAAAGGAGATCGATTTAAAATCCATTGAGGCGCCGTCCTGGATTGAGCAGGATTTTATCCGGAAAAACATTTATTCCAGACCGGCGGTAAGTTTAAAGCAGGTAGACGGAATCGTGATTCATTACGTGGCAAATCCAGGTTCCACAGCAAAGCAGAACCGGGATTATTTTGACAGTCTGGCAGATCAGAAAGAAAATGGTACATCGGCCAGCGCCCATTTTATTGTAGGACTGGAAGGCGAGATTGTCCAGGCAATTCCAATCAGCGAGATGGCCTATGCATCCAACAACCGCAACAGCGACACCATTGCAATTGAGAGCTGCCATCCCGACGAAACCGGCAAATACAATCCAGAAACCTATGATTCGATGGTAAAACTCACTGCCTGGCTGTGTTCTGAACTGGAGTTAAACCCGAAAAAGGATATTATCCGTCATTATGACATCAATGGAAAGAATTGCCCCAAATACTTTGTAGAAAATGAAGATGCGTGGAATCAGTTTTTAAAAGATGTGGAGGACGCAATGTAACCGTTTTTTGAAAGATGTGGAAGCTGCAGAGGGGGAATGGTTATGAAGGGGAAAAATTGGCAGTATGGTATTTTGACAGCAGTTTTACTGGGATTTTTTGTGTTTGTGCTGATGGGATTCTGTTTTCCGAAGACATTTTCGGGAACTGTAATCGAAAAGACCGATACGTTTTTTACTATCCAGTCCACAGAAGAAGAGAGCAAAGCCATGGCTGTAGTGGTAAAGTGGCCGGAAACTCCAGACATTAAACAAGGAGATACCATAACCGTAACCTATTACCGGAAAAACCATGGCGCCCCGATGGGATTGTATGCTTCTAAGATAGAAGTAACAGAAGAATCAGAACTTACAGAAAGCAAAGTGAAGGTACAGCAGGGCGGTAAAACCTATGACCTGTACCGGCTGATCGTATATTCCTATGGTTACCAGAAGAATGCTGATTCTTTTGCAGCCAGTACAGGAGCGCGCCTCAGAAACATTTTATCGGATGAAGCGGAACAGGATGAAGTGGAAAAATTTCCGGTTTTCCAGTGGACGGAAGATTTCTCTCTGGATGTGCCGGAAGATTTGCAGCTTTCTGGAATGGAGGTGTACAACGAAAATGGGGAAGAACTCGTTTATACATCCTTTGCGGATCTTCCCCAGGGAACGTATTATGTGGGAGCAGAGGTTTATCGGGAAGGAGCGTACATCGAAGAAAAAGGGGAACACGAATATTCAGGGGAGCAGTATATTTTTTGCCTAGTAAAACCATAGGAGAAATCGTAATGTTTGAATCTATTTTTTATATGAAAAAGCGGATTCCCGAAAAATTAACCGTCTATGGGTTTCTGGAAGAAAATGGACAATTTTTATATAGAGAAGATATTCTAAATGGGGAATTTACTCTGACGGTCCGGATTCTGGAAGACGAAACGGTGGATACCGATTTGATAGAAAAGGAAACCGGAGAACCTTACGTATTATACAAGACGAATGCATCAGGTACATTTGTGGGAGAAGTCCGGATAGCTATTGAACAGGTTTTGGAAGAGGTTGCAGAACATTGTTATGAAACAGCGGTATTCCAATCCAGGCAGGCTCAAATGGTTTGTGAATTTATTCGAAACACGTATGGCGACGAGCTGGAATTTTTGTGGCCAAAATCTCCGAAAAATGCAGTGTGGAGGAGGAAAGACAGCCGGAAGTGGTATGGAGCTGTTTTAACAACTGCTGGAAATAAAGTGGGGCTGGAAACGTCAGATATAGTAGAAATCATAGATTTGCGCATGAAGAAGGGACAGGCCGAAGAAGTGCTTGCCAGAAAGCATTATTATCCAGGATGGCATATGAATAAGAAAAGCTGGTATACCGTTGTGCTGGATGAAAGCGTACCGGATGAGGAACTGCAAAGGAGGATCCAGGAAAGCTATGAGCTGGCTAGGAAGTAACGGGCGGAGGAAAATGGAATGAAAACAGTGATACTTTATAATGGTTTTGGGTGTATGATCGTGCTGGGATTTGGGTTTCTGTTACGAAAAATCCATAAGAGCAATGGGAATAAAAATCTTCGTATGATTTTAAAAATCCTTAGTATTGGCTTAATTGTATGTACAATAGCAGCAATATTGTTTCTCGATTTGATAGCAGCCGGAGTGATTGGCCCTGTTCCTAATTAGGAAACTCTCAAGATTTCAGATCAGAGGAGGAGTTATGGGGAGATACGGAGTGTTATATGAGCAGAAAAACGTGGATTAAAATGATGGCCGCTTTCGTGGTGTCGGGAACTGTGGGAGTGGCGTTATATTTTCGTGCTTATCCGATAAAATTGGAGTCATATATCGGGAATGAGTCTGATATTCAGGTATATGATCGGGTTGATATAGGAAGAAAAGTTTATTTTTTGATTGAGAAAGGGGAAGCGCTGGGAAGCGTGACCTTGAAAAGGGGTTGGAATGGCCGCTATCAGCTGATACATCTGGGGTATGGGGGTGGAAATTTTCTGGATGGCATTGTGGAAAACGATGGAAGAAAATATCTTCTGTTTGGAGGGCGGGACATTGCTGCGCAGATTTCCAAAATTGAAGTACAGATAGATGGAAAAACCTATGGGTGGTATTCTGAAGAACCCCAAGCCCATTTTTTACTCTATACGGAAGTGGATAAAAACGTGGCGGACACCCATGTAAACAGGGATAAAATTTTCTTTTACAATGAAAAAGGGACAGACATTACAGAAGATTACTGTTTAAACGGCGGAGGGATTCAGTGATAGGGAAAATAGAGAAAGGTCAAAATGATTACGGATGATAAGAAGGTTTAGAGCAGAAGATTTGCGGCCGGTCATGGAAATTTGGCTGACAGCCAATAAAAAGGCGCATTCATTTGTACCAGAATCATACTGGGACAGCCATTTTGCAGAAGTAGAGAACATGATGCCACAGGCCGAACTGTATGTATATGAAGAGGAAAACACCCATCAAATATCAGGGTTCATCGGACTGATGGACGATTACATTGCAGGAATCTTTGTAAAATATGGGGAACAGTCGAAAGGTATTGGAAAACAGCTGTTAGACTATGTGAAAGAACAAAACAGCACATTAACGTTGCACGTTTACCAGAAAAATATACGGGCGGTCTCTTTTTACCAAAGAGAGCAGTTTTCTGTCCAGTCCGAAGGGATCGATGCGGACACCAATGAAAAAGAGTTTACGATGGTCTGGAGATAAAATGTTTGGCAACCACAAATGCCCGTCACAAGCTGAATCTGTGGCGGGCATAACGGGCCAGTTCCTTGCAGTTCTGTTATTTCCCAAAAATCTCTTTGCACAGCCTGCATCCTGTCGGAGTGGCGGCGAGTCCGCCTTCTGCGGTTTCCCGGAGGGAAGGGGACATGGACTGTCCAATCTGCTTCATAGACTGGATGACTTCTTCGGTTGGAATGGCGCTGGTAATACCGGCACAGGCCAGTTCACAAGCAGTAAAAGCATTGGCAACTCCCATGGCGTTCCGCTTGATGCAGGGAACTTCTACTAATCCGGCTACCGGATCGCAGACCAGTCCTAAAATGTTCTTTAAGGCAATGGCTACGCTGGAGCATACCATGTCCGGAGAACCGCCCAATACTTCGGTAAGGGCGCCGGCAGCCATGGCGGAAGCAGTGCCGATTTCTGCCTGACAGCCGCCTTCTGCGCCGGAGATGCTGGCATTTTTGGCAATGACCATGCCAATGGCAGAGGCAGTAAAGAGAGCCATTACAATGTTAGTTTCGTCGATTTGCTTGTCCTCCATGACCGAAATCAGGGCTGCAGGAAGAACGCCGCAGGAACCGGCGGTGGGGGCGGCTACAATCTGTCCCATACAGGAGTTGGATTCTGCCACAGCAATAGCCATGGCCATGGCGTTTCCGAATAAAGAACCAAAGTGGCTGCGTCCTTGTAAGACAGCAGTATGCATTTTAGCGGCGGCGCCTCCAGATAGTCCGCTGGCAGACCGGAGGTCTGGATTCAAGCCGTCGGTAACAGATTGCTTCATAACCTGAAATTCAGAGGACATTTTTCCAAATACTTCCTGGACTGTCAATTCCATAGATTCTGCCTGTTCTTCCAGTACGATCTGGCCGATGGTCTTCCCGCAGCTATTTGCTGCTGAGGCCAGTTCTTCTACAGAGCAATAGTCTAGTTTCATAATTAAAATCCTCCTATATCAGTTTAAATGAAATAAAATTACGTCGTGTATGTGGGGCATTTTCCGGATTTCCATTACCAGATCCGGACGGATGCTGCTATCTAATTCAATGCTCATAACAGCGTCTCCGCCTTTTTCTTTCCGGTTTAGCCGGAAATTGCAGATATTTCCCTGGTGCTGGGAGACCAGGGCAGTTACCTGGGCAATGACGCCGGGCAGGTCGCGATGAAGGACAATCAAGGTCGGATTCTGTCCGGTAAAAGATACCTCCATACCATTGATTTGGGTAATGAGAATATTTCCCCCGCCTACCGAAGAACCGGTAAGCTGGGCGCAGGCACCGTTTCCTTCGGTCAGAACAATGCGGGCGGTATTGGGGTGGGCGTCGTCCAAAGTTCCGGTAGAAAACCGTACCTCAATTCCGGCTTTTTCTGCAAGGGAAAGGCTGTCCCGTATGCGGGGATCCCAGGGATCCATTCCCATAATGCCGCCGACTAAGGCCTTGTCTGTACCATGGCCCCGATACGTTTTGGCAAAAGAACCATGAAGCAGGATATCTGCCCGTACAGGGGGGCTGGAAAGGAGAAGGGACGCAGCTTTTCCAATGCGGCAGGCGCCGGCGGTGTGGGAACTGGAAGGACCAATCATAACAGGTCCGATAATATCAAACACATTCATAAGAAAATAAAACCTCCGTAAAATAGATGGATTTTTCTGCATTAGAGAGGATAAAAGTGGGGAATTCTCTGGGAATAAACCGCATAATACCGGAAACCGATCTTTGTCAGGACCTCTCTTGCACGGGTAAAATCAAAGGCTAAATGAGCTGGTTCGTGGGCATCGGATCCCAGGGTAATAATTTCTCCGCCTAATTCCAGATAGCGTTTTAAAACGTCTTCGGCCGGATTTGGATGGCCAAGTCCGTATTTATAACCGCCGGTATTGCATTCCAGGCCGCGTCCGGTTTCCACAAGATTTTTTAAAATCGGCTCAATAAGATCCTGGTATTTATTATAGGAATAATCCCGGTTTTTATTAGGGCCGTACCGGACTACATAATCTAAGTGGCCCAGCACGTCAAAGTCAGGGATTGCCTGAATCCGTTCCAGAGTGGACTCAAAGTACCTTCGGTAGCCTTCTCCCTCAGTCCGTCCCTCAAAATAAGCGGGAAAATAGGGATCCATATGATCTACAAAATGATTGGAACCGATAACATAGTCAAATGGATAGGCTGCGGTCAGACGGGACAGGTCTTCGGCAATGGGAAGCTGCAGTCCAAGTTCAATGCCAAG
The DNA here is from genome assembly GCA_905215625.1 of uncultured bacterium. GTDB lineage: Bacteria > Bacillota > Clostridia > Lachnospirales > Lachnospiraceae > UMGS1370. The sequence continues at coordinate 14,818 of CAJMQQ010000028.1, read as the reverse complement.
ACGTACTGCAATTTTTCCCTGATATGCGGCCTGGACAGACTGGATAGACGGTACATAACGGTCTAAATCCAGAGTAAAATCAATCTCAGATGGGGCTTCCAGATCGTGGTGATCCGTAATGCAGATTTCTTTCATACCAAGGGCAAGGGCCTGCTTAATCTGGCTGTGCACAGGGGTGCTGGAATCGCCGGAAAATTCGGTATGTACATGGGTATCGGCCAGAATCCTGCCAGACGTTCCGGGAATTATGGCAGCATGGGAAATCAGACTCATGGGAAATAACCGCCTTTCGAAGTATTTTAAAGAAAAAAGTTTTGCTCTCCAATACCTTAGTATATCAGAAATCATCAGAAAAACCACCACTAAATTCAAAAAAGGACTTGCTATTTCCAGGAAAATTTTGTACAATAAGGCATAGGTTGATTAATATTTAACAAGTTTATTAATTAGGAGGAATTTAATCATGGCAGTAAAAGTAGCTATCAATGGTTTTGGCCGTATTGGTCGTCTGGCTTTCAGACAGATGTTTGGTGCAGAAGGATATGATGTAGTAGCTATCAACGATTTAACAGATCCAAAGATGTTAGCAAATCTGTTAAAGTATGATACCGCTCAGGGTGGATATTGCGGACATATCGGTGAAGGCAAGCACACTGTAGAAGCAGGTGAAGGCTGCATCATCGTTGACGGCAAGACCATTACCATTTATAAAGAACCAAACGCAGCAGATCTTCCTTGGGGAGAACTTGGCGTAGACGTAGTATTAGAGTGCACTGGCTTCTACTGCAAGAAGGACAAAGCTATGGCTCACATCAACGCAGGCGCTAAGAAAGTTGTTATCTCTGCTCCAGCAGGCAACGACTTAAAGACCATCGTATTCAGCGTAAACGAGGATACCTTAACTGCTGACGATCAGATTATTTCCGCAGCTTCTTGTACAACCAACTGCTTAGCTCCTATGGCTAAGGCATTAAACGACTATGCTCCAATCCAGTCTGGTATCATGAGCACCATCCATGCTTACACTGGCGACCAGATGATCTTAGACGGTCCTCACAGAAAGGGCGACTTAAGAAGGGCAAGAGCAGGCGCTGCTAACATCGTTCCAAACTCCACCGGTGCTGCAAAGGCAATCGGCCTGGTTATCCCAGAGTTAAATGGCAAGCTCATCGGTTCTGCACAGCGTGTTCCGGTACCGACCGGTTCTACCACCATCTTAACTGCAGTTGTTAAGGGTGCAGACGTTACTGTAGAAGGCATCAACGCAGCTATGAAGGCAGCAGCAAGCGCATCCTTCGGCTACAACGAGGATCCAATCGTATCTTCTGACGTTATCGGCATGAAGTTCGGTTCCTTATTCGATGCTACTCAGACTATGGTTTCCAAGATTGGCGATGATTTATATCAGGTACAGGTTGTTTCTTGGTATGACAACGAGAACTCCTACACCAGCCAGATGGTTAGAACCATTAAGTACTTTGCTGAATTAGCATAATTGTACCTTAGACCTGATGGGGTCCGGTCTTTTGGACCGGACCCTTTTATCATTTGATAGAGAAGAAAGGAGTTATTCCCATGCTGAATAAAAAATCTGTAGATGATATTAATGTAAAGGGCAAACGCGTTCTTTGCAGATGTGATTTCAACGTACCGTTAAAAGAGGGCAAGATCACAGACGAAAACCGTCTGGTAGCTGCTCTGCCAACGATTAAGAAACTGATTGCTGACGGCGGCAAGGTAATTCTTTGCTCCCATTTAGGCAAGCCGAAGGGAGAACCAAAGCCAGAGTTATCTTTAGCACCTGTAGCAGCAAGACTTAGCGAACTGTTAGGCCAGGAAGTAAAGTTTGCAGCAGATCCAGAAGTGGTTGGACCAAACGCAAAGGCAGCAGTAGAAGCTATGAAGGACGGAGAGGTTGTTCTGTTAGAGAATACCCGTTACCGTAAAGAAGAAACCAAGAACGGCGAAGAGTTCAGCAAAGAGCTGGCTTCCCTGTGTGATGTATACGTAAACGACGCATTCGGTACCGCTCACAGAGCACACTGCTCCAACGTAGGCGTTACCCAGTATGTAGATACTGCAGTAGTTGGTTACTTAATGCAGAAGGAAATCGACTTCTTAGGCAATGCAGTTGAGAATCCGGTTCGTCCATTCGTTGCAATCTTAGGCGGCGCAAAGGTAGCAGATAAGTTAAACGTTATCTCCAATCTGTTAGAGAAGTGCGATACCCTGATTATCGGCGGCGGTATGGCTTACACCTTCTTAAAGGCACAGGGCAAAGAGATTGGTAAGTCCTTAGTAGACGATACCAAGATTGACTACTGCAAAGAAATGATGGAAAAGGCTGAGAAGCTGGGCAAGAAGCTGCTTCTTCCAGTTGATGCAGTTACCATCGCAGATTTCCCGAACCCAATCGACGCTCCTGTAGAGACTGTAGTTGTTTCTGTAGATGAGATCCCAGCAGACAGAGAAGGCGTTGACATCGGACCTAAGACTGCAGAGCTTTACGCAGAAGCAGTTAAGAGCGCAAAGACCGTTGTATGGAACGGACCGATGGGCGTATTCGAGAACCCAACCTTAGCAGCAGGTACTATTGCAGTAGCAAAGGCACTGGCTGAAACGGATGCAACCACCATTATCGGCGGCGGCGATTCTGCAGCAGCAGTAAACCAGTTAGGATTTGGCGATAAGATGACCCATATTTCTACTGGCGGCGGTGCTTCCTTAGAGTTCTTAGAGGGTAAGGAGCTTCCAGGCGTAGCAGCAGCTAACGATAAATAATCAGGGGGACAAAATCAATGAGAAAGAAAATTGTAGCAGGAAACTGGAAAATGAACATGACTCCAACCGAGGCGGTTGAGTTAGTAAATACCTTAAAGCCATTAGTAGCAAACGATGATGTAGACGTAGTATTCTGCGTTCCTGCAATTGACATCATTCCAGCTATGGAAGCAGCCAAGGGAACCAACATCCACATCGGTGCTGAGAATATGTACTTTGAGGATAAGGGCGCTTACACTGGAGAAATTTCTCCTAAGATGTTAGTAGATGCAGGCGTTAAATACGTAGTAATCGGTCATTCTGAGAGAAGAGAATACTTCGCAGAGACCGATGAGACGGTTAACAAGAAAGTATTAAAAGCATTAGAGTATGGTATTACTCCAATCATCTGCTGCGGCGAGACTCTGACTCAGAGAGAGCAGGGCATTACCATTGACTGGATTCGTCAGCAGATTAAGATTGCGTTCTTAAACGTAACCGCAGATCAGGCTAAGACTACAGTCATTGCTTACGAGCCAATCTGGGCAATCGGTACTGGCAAGACTGCTACTACCGAGCAGGCAGAAGAGGTTTGTGCAGCAATCCGTCAGTGCATCGGCGAGATTTACGACGAGGCAACTGCAGAAGCAATCCGTATTCAGTACGGCGGTTCCGTAAATGCGGGCAATGCAGCAGAACTGTTTGCACAGCCTGACATTGACGGCGGTTTAGTAGGCGGCGCTTCCTTAAAGCCAGATTTTGGCAAGATTGTTTGCTACAATAAATAATTAATTTAATAGTTTTCACATAAAATAAGCCGGAGATAAGGCAGCTCTGAATGACTGGATCCTTATTTCCGGCATTTTATTTAAACAAGTTCAGGACTTCTTTTTGATGGAACCAGGGTCTCGAAATATTTTACCACATCTTTTTTATCAATCCTTACTTCCTGGGTAATCCACCAACGGGCAGCAAATACGATGATGCCTGTATACATAGCAGCCAGAAGCTCCGGATAAGGTCCTAAGGGACGGCCTTTTTTCTGATCTTCTTTCATATGTATGGTCAGATGGGCTTTTAACTGTTCCGATAAAAGGGCGATAATCGTTTCGTGGGAAGGGGAAGACAGGATTTTCAAAAAGATGTCTTCATGTTTTTCCAAAAAGTCCAAGTAATACAAAAACATACCTGTGTAGTAGGCTTCCGCATCATGGTCGTTGGCAGTTTCCTGGACGGAATTGTCATACTCTTCTTGGAGTTCCCGTATCATAAAAGTAAACAATTCGTACTTATCTCCAAAATGTTTGTAAAAGGTAGCTTTTCGTGTCTGGGCTCGTTCACATAATTCGGTAACGGTGATTTCATCTAATCCTTTTTCCGAAAGCAGTTCCTGCATGGCCTGTGTTAAACTGCGGTAAGTCTTTTGGACTCGTAAATCTAAGTTCTTCTTCATCTCATCCTCCGTTTGGAAACTATTATGGTACTTTAGTCAATTAATTTACTTTAATAAGATAATTGTACCTTGTATCTTTTTGTTAATCTTATTATAATTCTTTGCGTAACGAAAGTCAATTATTTGAGTTAAGTCTTTGAAAAGGTATACAGAATCAAGAGCTGGAGGTTGAAAGCATGGAATACAGTCTGATAAGTATTGGGCGGCAGTTTGGAAGCGGCGGACATAAGGTCGGGCAACTAATAGCAGATGAGTTGGGAATTCCATATTATGATAAGGAACTGCTGACATTGGCAGCAGAAAGAGGCGCTTTGTCGGAGCAGAAGCTGGCTAAGTATGACGAAAAAAAGCATAATAATTATTTTTATGAGCTGAACTACAGAGGAAATGAAAATGCCCATAAAGGGATACCGACAGCAGAAGCATTGTTTGAACTCCAAAGCGATATTATCCGTAAGCTGGCGGAAAGCGGAAAAGGGGTATTCGTAGGAAGATGCGCAGATTACGTTCTGGAAGAAAGCGATTTTCCGGTACTCAGCGTATTTATTGCAGCTCCTCTGGAAACGCGGATTAAGAGGGTTATGGAACGGGACGGCCTGACAAAATGGGTAGCAGAGTCTGTTATTAAGAAAAAAGATAAAATGAGAAAACACTATTATGAAACCCATACTGGACAGAAGTGGGGAGATCCAAAGAGTTATGATTTATATTTTGACTCTTCCAAAGCAAGCCTGTCCAGTATTGCCCAGCAGATTATTTTAGAATTATCAGCGGAACAGACAACATAACCTGGAGATGGAGAGACGATTATGCAGGAAAAGGAAAAAGAAAAAGGAAATATGATGATGCGGATAGCCGGCATTATTGTAAAGCAAAGAGTTGTGGTTACATTAATGTTTGTAGCAGCCTGCATCTATTGTATTATATCAATTCCAAAGGTTGAGATCATCCAGTCCCTGACGGATTATCTGCCGGAGACAACAGAAACCAGAATCGGTCTGGATCTGATGGAAGAGGAATTTTCTACATTTGGCAGTGCAAAAATTATGGTGTCGAATATTACCTATGAACAGGCCCAGAAATTAGCTGGAGAACTGGAAGAGATAGAGGGAATCGCAGCAGTTTCGTTCTATGACTGGGATGAGGCAGACAGTACATATAAGGACAGCGCCATAACCGATTACTATAAAGACGCCAGCGCCTTGTTTACCCTGACGTTTGATGAAGAAGAAGACACGGATTTGTCCCAGAAAGCAATTGCAGAAGTACGGCAGCAGCTGGATGGATATGAATCTTATGTGTATACCACAGTCGATAAAGACGATGCAGCCCAGCTTCAGGAAGATATGAAAATGATTCTGGCGCTGGTGGCTGTAATCATTTTTGCAGTTCTTCTGTTTACATCCGGCACGTATGCAGAAATCGGAATTTTCGTGGTTACCTTTGTGGTATCGGCTATTTTAAATATGGGAACCAACTACTGGTTTGGATCCGTATCCTTTGTAACCAATGCGGTAGGTACGGTTTTGCAGCTTGCCATGTCCATTGACTATGCAATTATTCTTCTGCATCGTTTTATGGAAGAACATCAGAAATATGACGTCATTGAAGCGGCTACCGTTGCATTAAGCAAAGCCATTCCGGAAATTTCCTCCAGCAGCCTTACTACCGTTTCTGGTATGGTTGCTTTGATGCTGATGCAGTTCCAGCTAGGCATGGACTTGGGAAGAGTCATGTCCAAAGCGATTTTATTCAGTCTGATTACGGTATTCCTTTTTCTCCCGGCTTTGATTGTATTCTCAGCAAAAGCCATTGAAAAGACGGGACATAGAAGCTTTGTGCCAAAGATTACCGGATGGGGAAAACTGGTAGTAAAAACCAGATACATAGTACTTCCAGTCTATCTGGTGATTGTAGTTGCATCGATCGTCTTTTCTAACAAGTGCGAGTATATTTATGACGTCAATTCCATTGAAGCGGAGAAAATGAATGAGTTTTTATCTTCGAAAAAGAAGATAAAAGAGACGTTTACCATTAACAATACTACGGCGATTGTTGTACCGAAGGGGGATTATGAAAAAGAAAAAGAACTGATTCATGATCTGGAGCAATTAGATTCTGTAGACGACGTTATGGGTCTTGCAAACATTGAAGTAGATGATGATGGAAACTATATTCTGGCAGACAGTTTAAGTCCAAGGGAATTTTCCATTGTTGCAGATCAGGATATTAATATGTCTCGTATGCTGTATCTTCTTTATGCAAAAGAAAACAGCCAGTACAGCGCGTTTACCAAGAGTATTGATGAACTCCGGGTTCCGCTGATTGATATGGTTGATTTTATCTATGCGGAAAAAGAAAGCGGCGGCCTGACATTTGGATCTGATACTTCAGAAGAAATCGATGATTTATATGATGCTGTCTGCGATGCCAGAGCCCAGCTTGAGGGAGAAAATTATTCCAGAATTATTTTTGCTTTGAAAGGGCCGGTAGAGGGCGAAGAAACCTTCCGGGCCATTGACGATATTCACGACATTATCCATAAATATTATAAGAAAGGATACGTAGTAGGCGACTCAACCAGCGATTATGATTTAAGTAAATCCTTTGTTTCTGACAACCTGAAAATCAGTATTCTGACAGCTCTGTTTGTTGCGGTCATTCTGTTGTTTACTTTCCAGTCCTATGCGCTGCCGGTTATTCTGGTTTTGACTATCCAGAGCAGTATCTGGATTAATTTCTCAGTACCGTATCTGACAAAAGATACCGTATTTTTCGTCAGCTACTTGATTGTCAGCGCGATTCAGATGGGCGCAACCATTGACTATGCTATTGTGATTACCAGCCGGTATATGTCATTGAGGGAAACGATGGACAGCAAAAAGGAAGCCATTATCGAATCATTAAACCAGGCATTTCCGACGGTTGTTACATCAGGAACCATTATGATGGCGTCCGGATTCATTATCGGAAAAGTTACTTCCGACGGTACCATTTCTTCTCTGGGAACCACATTGGGAAGAGGAACCCTGATTTCCATTATTCTGGTTATGACAGTTCTGCCTCAGCTTTTGCTGGTATTTGACAAATTGATTGAGAAAAGCAAGATGAAAAAGCAGAAGACAGACAGCGAGGAGGCGAAGAAAGAATGAAAAAACAGAGAAAAGGAAAAGACCAGTGGCGTAAGCTGACAGCCAGATGCCTTCTGGTGTCTGTGACAGCCGCCTCTTTGCTGGGAAGCTGGCAGGACAGCATTGTGTATGCAGCTTCCAAACAGGCAGCAGTTTCGGAAGCAGGAAGCCAGGATTCTGCAGGTCAGGAGAGCGTAAACCAGGTAGTGGAAATCTCTACTGCAGAAGAATTAAACGAGTTTGCAAAAAAATGCCAGAGTACCGTTTATTCCAGAAATATAACGGCTGTTTTAATGGCAGATATTGATGTAAGCGCTGTGGAATTTTCCCCAATTCCCGTATTTAGCGGAGTATTTGAAGGAAATGGCCATAAGATTACCGGAATCGATCTGCAGGAACCAGGATCGAAATGCGGGGTATTCCGGGTGTTGGAAACCGGTTCTGAAGTTCGGAATCTGAATGTAGAAGGAAGCGTGCTTCCAGGAGGAGTCCAGGAACTGGCCGGAGGAATTGCCGGAATTAACAGGGGAACCATCCGGGGATGCAGTTTTTCTGGAATCATTGAGGGAAAGAAGGAGATTGGCGGAATTGCCGGAAGCAATGAGGCAACGGGTCTGATTGAAAATTCTTCCAGTTACGGTACCGTATCCGGTCACACCAGTACCGGAGGAATTGCCGGAACCAATGAAGGAACGATTTCCGGCTGTGTGAATGAAAGTGAAGTAAATATTGACGCTGGTCTTTTAACAGCGGCAGTAGACGAGGATATGTCCCTGAATGTAGAAGAGCTGGAAAACGGCATTACAGAAGATACGATTAGAGACACTGGAGGCATTGCCGGTTATTCTTCCGGCAGTATTCTTGGCTGTGAAAACAGGGGAAAAACCGGAAGCGAACATCTGGGAGCCAATACCGGAGGTATCGTAGGACGGCAGAAGGGCATGGTCAGCGGCTGTACCAACAAGGCAGTAATTTTAGGCAGTAAAAATACAGCCGGAATTGCCGGTCTGTTTGAGCCTTATGTAGAAGAGGTTTATGAACAGGACGCGTTAGATAAAGTGTCGGATCAGATGGATGCCCTGGGAAAAATGACGGATGACTGGTCGGATCAGCTAAGGGGAATGAGCGATAAAGCAATAGACCATGTAGAACGCCTGGACGATATGGCTGCTGGCCTAAAAGATACGCTGAGAGAAAACGACAATATGCGCCAGGTTAAGAGAGAAGCATTTGACGAAGAAGCTTCCAGCCAGATCAATGTAATCCAGGATATTGTTGACAATACGGAGTTAGATGTTATCAGCGATTCGGCAAAACGGTCTTATAGAGATATTGAAGAGGACTTAGAGGAGATCCACAGCATTATTGATGAACTGATTCACCGTCCTCTGATTCCGGATATAGATGACGAGGAAGATTTTGCAGATGCAGTGGAACAAGACATCCAGGAAGAGCTGGAACTGATTCGGCGTCTGAAAGAGCTGACAGAAGATATTGCGTCCAATTCCGAAACGATGGTAATGGACGGAATCGGGGATGCGGCAGATGGAATTGAATCATTTCGGGACGATTTGAACAGTCTGAAAATAGAATCCAATGCGCTGGTCGATATGGTAGGAGACTATAAGGATGAACTGATTGACGATTATGATGCTCTTCATATCCGGATTACGGATCAGCTGGATGCCATCTATGAAGAAAAAGACCGGATGACCGACGATTTGAAGGCGGATCGGGATTCCAGTAAGGTAAATCAGGATCAGATTTCCCAGCAAATGGATGAAATTGGCGATACCATTGAGGATGGAAAACAGAGGGTAAAAGACAAGGCAGAAAGTCTGACAGAAGACGATTACCGGATTTTTGAAGATCTATCTGACCAGAATATTGATGTTCCGGGAAATGGAACGATTTTAAGCAGCATCAACGAAGGAACGGTAAAAGCGGATTATCAGGCTGGCGGAATTGCCGGAATGATTGGCTATGAAAATGTGAAAGAAGAGTACCAGGATCCGGATACAACGGGAGATAAGTCTCTTAGGGTAACCAGAAGCGCAAGAGCGCTGCTTCGCGGCTGTAAAAATACAGGAGAAATCCAGGCGCAGAATAATGAAGCCGGAGGAATTGTGGGAACTGCCAAACTGGGTCTGATTCTGGAAAATGCCAGCTATGCAGACGTAGAGTCCAAAAAAGGCGACTATGCCGGAGGAATTGCCGGTTCCAGCAGCGCCCAGATCAGCGGAAACTATTCCAAAGGAACGATCAGCGGCGGCGATTATGTCGGAGGAATTGCCGGTTATGGAAAAAAGGTAATCAACAACTGTGCAATGGTTGCAGTTGAGACTGCCTCAGAAGATTCGGAAGGCGGAATATCTGGAGAATACCATGGAAGCATTGTGGGAACTATTGAAAAAGAGGGACTTTTACAGAACAATCTTTACGTGGATAACGGATTAGGCGCAGATGACGGAATTACCTATGAAAATGAAGCAGAAGGACTGCCTTACGAAGAATTTTTGCAAAGAGAAGGAATTCCAGAAGAATTTCACCATCTGTTCGTCCGCTTTATGGCAGATGACACTGTAATAAAGGAAATGGAATGCGCGTATGGAGCGCTGGTTCCAGAAGAGGAGATTCCGCAGGCTCCTGAAAAAGAGGGATATTACACGATCTGGGAAGAGGCGGATCTGGGTCAGGTATTGGTGGATAAGACCATTCATGCCGTCTATCGTCCTTATGTGACCACTATCGCTTCTTCAGAAGAAAAAATGCCGATGGTTCTGGCAGAAGGAATTTTCTATCCAGATGCTTCTATTACCGCATCAGAGGAAACAATAGGGGATGAAGTGATTGAGCCGGAAGGCTATAAGGCAGTAAAAGCCATCCGTTACCAGGTGGATTTTGGAAGTGAAGAAGACGGATCACAGGATCAGATCCGGATGAGAGTGTATGCAGATGGTTTGTCAAAGCACGCAGGAATCGGAATCCTCAACGGAACTTCCATAGAGCTGGCTGACGCAGAACGAAGCGGAGAATATCTGGTGTTTGACGCTGCCGCCCAGGGAGAAATCGTATTGCTGGAAAAACGAGGGATTTCTATGATGTTCTGGTGCCTGCTTGGAGCAGGAGCAGCGGCGGTTGTGCTCCTTATCGCTTATTTGCTTCACAGGAGAAAGAAACATCAGTTGAGAAAACGTTTTGAAAAACGGCTTGCAGAGAAAAAACTCAGACGGGAAAACCGGAAAAAGGCATTACTGGAGAAAAAACAGACAGATAGCAGCCAGGCAGACAAAAGCCAGGAAAAAGGAGGAGATTCGAAATGAAGAACCAGCGCAGATGGGCGTTTTTGATAGCAGTGATATGCCTTGCGGCCAGCGCCTGTTTTCCTGCTTTTGGCGCAGCAAGGAAAAAGACCATTAACAATGTATATTTGTACATTACTTCTTATATTGAAGCAGGTACGCAGAATGATTATGTGAATGTTAAATGTCAGTCCCGCCACTGCTATGTAGATGAAGTGGAAGTAACCAACGTTCCAAAAGACGAATGGGAATCAGATGATAAGCCGAGACTGAAGATTACGCTGTGGGCAGATGATGATTATTCCTTTGTTTCCGGAATCGGTAAGGACAAAATCCAGTTAAGCGGCGATACGGGAAAGGTAACTTCTGTCAGCCGGAATGGAACGGGAAAATTAACGATCGTGGTAACGCTGGATTCTCTAGATGGATATAACGGAGAACATATGTTAGACGTGGACAATCTGGAGTGGGATGAAACGACGGGATACGGTTACTGGGAAGGAGCGGATGAAGCGGCCAGATATGAAGTACGGCTGTTCCGCAACGATGCAGAGGTAACCAGTAGCAGAGTGAAAACTTCCAAGACGTATTATGATTTTTCACCAAGACTTACCAGAAACGGATATTATACGTTTAAAGCCAGAGCGGTTTACCGGGAAGATGAAAAAGGCGACTGGAAAACGTCGGATCGGTGGTACGTCAGCAGCGCGGCAGCAGCCGATTTAAGCGATGGAAAGGCGATTCTTTCAGACAGCCAGGACGCCGGTTCCCAAAGTTCCGGTCTACCCAAAGGTCCGGGAGACGTGATGGAGGAACAGAAAAATGCGGGTGAATGGAAGCAGGATGATATAGGATGGTGGTATGTCCGGCCAGATCATACATATCTTGTAAACGAATGGGGTTTTATTGGAGACAAATGGTATTATTTCGGTGAAAACGGCTATATGAGAACCGGATGGATTCAACTGGAAGGCAAATGGTACTGCCTGGATTATGAGAGCGGCGCCATGTATGCAGATACGGTCACCCCAGACGGTTATCTGGTCGGAAGCGACGGAGCCTGGATTCAGTAAGGATTCCTAAAAACAGGAAAAATAGCGACAGCCTCAGTTTTATAGAAGAATGTTCTTTTATAAAGCTGGGGCTGCTTTTTCAATGAAAAGCCGGCCGCTATATTGACAGAAACTAGTGTCAAGGGTAAAATTACAGTAGACTTTTAGTACGAATGATATGGGAGAACGTTATGAAAAAGCGAGGACTGATATTGACGATTTTGTCCGGCTGTCTGGCAGGAAGTCTGGCCTGGCCTGTCTATGCAGCAGGATGGGAAAAGCAAGACCAGGGACAGGCGGCTTGGAAATATCAGGAAGAAGATGGAAGTTATGTCCGCAATTCCTGGAAGGAAGAGGACGGAACCTGGTATTATTTTGACGGCAGCGGGAAGATGGTAACGGGAAGTTACCTGATAGATGGAAAAAAAGAGAGATTTGATGCAAATGGAGCCTGGATAGAGAATCCGGACAGCCAGAAACAGCAGAATGACAGCGGTCTGGATAAAGAACCGCTTCCAGGACCAGGGACAGGCGGCTGGAAACAGGATGAGACGGGTTGGTATTACCAGAATTTTGACGGAAGCTATTATCAGAATGGCTGGAAGAAGATTAAAGGTAAGTGGTACTATTTTAAGGAAGACGGCTGCATGGCAGAAAATGCCTGGATCGATACAGACGGACTGCGTTACCGGGTAGGACCGGATGGCGCCATGCTGACGGATCCAGTTATTACAGCAGATGGTCTGGAGTATCAGCTGGACGAAAACGGCGCGTTAAAAGAAAATGAAAATTTCCATGCAAAGACCGAGGAAGAACTTCAGGCAGAGGCAATTGCATCCCAGATTGTGGCGTCTATTACCAACGACAGCATGAATAAGGTTCAAAAGGCCAATGCCATTTACGACTATGTGCGGGGCAATATGAACTACACATATGGCGGGCTTCGTCCGGAAAGCGGAGACGCGGCTGCGGCTTTATATGGATTCCGGCGTCATTATGGAAACTGTTTTGAATATTATGCAATGTCAAAGTATCTGTTAGAAGCAGCCGGTATGCCAAACCAGATGGTAACCAGGGCTTCCGATGGAGATCATTTCTGGAATCTGGTAGATGTGGACGGCGTCTGGTATCATTTTGATACCACTCCGAGAAGAACCGGCGGCCGATGGTGTCTGGTTACAACGGCAGAATTGAGAAATTCCTGGGCAGCACATAATTTTGATACCAGCGCTTACCCGGCGACCCCATAAAGCTATGGGAAGTAAATGGAGAACTGGATTCCGGTATGTGGGAATTCTTCTGGTATTTCTGGTAATTTTGTATGCTGCCCAGAGAGTGTTGATTCCCAAATATCAGGGTTCTGTTATAGAAGGAAATTTTACAGAAGAGTATTATCGGGATCCTACCAGCCACGAGCTGTTGATCATTGGAAACTGTGAATCCTACGAAAATATTTCCACAATGAAGCTGTGGGAGGATTTTGGAATTACCAGCTACATACGAGGCAACTCAAACCAGCTTGTATCCCAGTCCTATTATTTATTAATGGAAGCGCTGGAGAAGGAGACGCCAAAGGCAGTGATTTTTAATGTTCAGGCAATGGCTGTGGATGGGCAGGACACTGAAGAATACAACCGCATGGTGTTTGACGGAATGGAGTGGAACCGTTATAAGTTCCAGGGAATCCGTACATCTGCCATGGAAGAAGAGCATCTGGCAGAATATGTATTTCCGCTTTTGCGTTATCATTCCAGATGGTCTGAACTGACAAAGGAAGATTTTATTTACAGTTTTAAGGAAAAGCCGCTGACCTCCTTTAATGGCTATTATCTGAGAGCGGACGTCCGTCCGGCAGGAGAATTTCCAAGAGAGAGAAGAAAAGCCGATTACACCTTTTCAGAAGAAAATTACCGGTATCTGGATTTGATCCGGCAGGCCTGTGAAGAAAGGGGAATTGCTTTGATTTTAATGAAAGCCCCCAGTCTTTATCCGGAATGGGCGGATCCTTACGAGAGACAGATTCTCCAGTATGCAGAGGAACACAATCTGCTTTATCTGAACCTGTTAGCAGACAGCGGGAAAGTCGGACTGGATATGTCAAAAGATACCTATGACGAAGGTCTGCATTTAAACGTCTACGGAGCAGAAAAAGTATCTGAATATTTAGGCCCAATCCTGACCGGACAGTATGGCCTTTCGGATCACCGCATGGAGAAAGAGACTGCTTCTTATTATGAGGAACGTCTGCAGGCTTATAAAGAAGAAAAACAGCGCCAGGAAGAAGAATTTAAAGAACTGGGTTATATTAAAAAATTTACAAATGAATCTTAAGGCAAAAAACAACATACAAATGGAGGAAATGCAGGATGTTAAAGAAGATTACCGTTACCATTCTTGCTGCCGCAGCAGCATTGTCAATGAGCGTGTGCGCATGGGCAGCAGAGAAAAAGACCGCTTATACGTTTACTTCTGACAAGGTACAGATGGAGGTAGGAGCAGAGGCAAAACCGGTTCTGGACAGTCTGGGAAAGGCAAAAGAAACCAAGACTCTGACCAACTGTGCCAACGGAGGCAAGGATAAGGTGTATTTATATGAGAACTTTGATCTGTACACCACCCAGAATGACAAAAAAGAAACCATTATCCAGTCTATCGTATTAAAGAGCGATAAGGCAGCTACTGAAGAAGGCGTAAAGCTGGGACAGACCGCCAAGGAAGTAAAGGCGGCTTATCCGGATGCGAAAGAAAACTATGGCCTTTATATCGTAACCCTGGGAAGTTCCCAGATTATCATTGACTGTGGCGTCAAAAATGACAAAGTAGTGGATATTTCCTACGAATACTATACAGCAAAGTAATAGCCATATAGCAGACAGACGGGATGGAAACAGGCGGGAGTGGTTGGAAATGTTGGAAGAAAGAGAAAACTCTTTCGGTCCCAGCACGTCTGACGGCTCCCTCTTTTTATACGATCAGACAACTCAAAGGAGAAGAATGATGCGGGAACTTATTTATCCCTTTGATGGGGAATATCTGATAAAAAAGAAGAAGCGGATAAAGCGGGAGCTTCTGGCAGAAAAACGGCCGCGGATTCATAAAAAAATAGAAGTTTTGGGCGGA